>UGTZ01000001.1:0-300000 GCA_900455085.1 Providencia rettgeri
GTGTCACTTTCGCTTTGGCAGCAATGTCTTGCCCGATTGCAGGATGAACTACCTGCCACAGAATTCAGTATGTGGATACGACCCCTTCAAGCTGAATTAAACGACAATACACTGGCACTTTTATGCCCCAAATCGTTTCGTTCTCGACTGGGTTAGAGACAAGTACATCAATAATATCAATGAATTATTGAAATGACTTTTGTGGAACTGACGCGCCTGCACTACACTTTGAGGTAGGCAACAAACCGGTTACAGTCCGCACCGGCAGCAACACAAGCACGTACAACTCAACAAGTACCTTGCGTTTGCCGTTCCGTCAGCCCCAATTAAACCGAGTTGGGACAACTCAGCCAAAGTACAACCAGAAGTTGCTTATCGTTCTAATGTAAACCCTAAGCACACTTTTGATAACTTTGTTGAAGGTAAATCGAACCAATTGGCTCGCGCTGCTGCGAGGCAAGTGGCAGAAAATCCAGGTGGTGCCTACAACCCATTATTTCTTTATGGTGGGACAGGTTTAGGTAAAACCCACTTATTACATGCTGTCGGCAATAGTATTATGCAGCATAAAGCCAACGCTCGCGTGGTTTATATGCACTCTGAACGTTTGTTCAAGATATGGTCAAAGCTCTACAGAACAACGCAATTGAAGAATTCAAACGTTATTACCGTTCTGTAGATGCGCTACTCATTGATGATATCCAGTTTTTTGCTAACAAAGAGCGCTCGCAAGAAGAATTTTTCCATACTTTTAATGCGCTACTAGAAGGCAATCAGCAAATTATTTTGACCTCTGACCGTTACCCAAAAGAGATTAACGGTGTGGAAGATCGCTTAAAATCGCGTTTTGGTTGGGGCCTAACTGTTGCAATCGAACCACCAGAGTTAGAAACTCGCGTGGCGATTTTAATGAAAAAAGCAGATGAAAATGAAATCCAACTTCCGGGTGAAGTGGCCTTTTTCATCGCCAAACGCCTTCGCTCGAACGTTCGTGAGTTAGAAGGGGCGTTAAATCGTGTGATTGCCAACGCAAACTTTACTGGCCGCGCGATTACTATCGATTTTGTCAGAGAAGCACTGCGTGACCTATTAGCACTACAAGAAAAGCTGGTAACTATTGATAATATTCAAAAAACAGTTGCTGAATATTATAAAATTAAGGTAGCAGATTTATTGTCTAAGCGCCGTTCCCGTTCTGTCGCGCGTCCGCGTCAGATGGCAATGGCACTGGCAAAAGAGCTGACTAACCATAGTTTACCTGAAATCGGGGATGCCTTTGGCGGCCGTGACCATACCACGGTGTTACATGCTTGCCGTAAAATTGAACAATTACGGGAAGAAAGCCATGACATCAAAGAAGATTTTTCTAATTTAATCAGAACATTATCATCTTAATTGCTATGAAATTTACAATAGAACGCGAGCAGTTATTAAAACCGTTACAACAGGTTAGTGGTCCTTTAGGTGGGCGTCCAACTCTGCCTATTTTAGGTAACCTTTTATTACAGGTAAAAGAAGGCACCCTCCAGCTCACAGGAACCGACCTTGAAATGGAGATGATGGCCAATGTTGCCCTAACAGGGGAGCACGAAATTGGCGCAACCACCGTGCCCGCACGCAAATTTTTTGATATCTGGCGTGGGCTACCTGAAGGTTCTGAAATTCATGTAGAGCTGAATGATGACAGACTGCTCGTCCGTTCTGGACGTAGCCGCTTTTCATTATCCACATTGCCAGCTGCTGACTTTCCAAACTTGGATGACTGGCAAAGCGAAGTGGAATTTTCTCTTCCGCAATCAATACTGAAACGTTTAATTGAAGCAACTCAATTTTCAATGGCGCACCAAGATGTCCGTTATACCTTAACGGTATGCTATTTGAAACCGAAGACCAAATGCTCAGAACCGTTTCCACAGACGGTCACAGGCTTGCCGTGTGTGCGATGGATATTGGTCAATCGCTACCTTCTCATTCAGTGATAGTGCCTCGTAAAGGGGTCATTGAGTTAATGCGTTTGTTAGATGGTGGTGACACCCCTCTACAACTGCAAATCGGCAGTAATAATATTCGTGCTCACGTTGGGGATTTTATCTTTACCTCTAAATTGGTTGATGGTCGTTTCCCTGATTACCGCCGAGTACTACCGAAAAATCCAAACAAAACCTTAGAAGCACGCTGTGATTTACTCAAACAAGCCTTTTCTCGCGCTGCGATTTTATCGAATGAGAAATTCCGCGGTGTGCGTTTATATTTCAGTGAAAACCAACTGCGCATTACAGCTAATAACCCAGAGCAAGAAGAAGCTGAAGAAATTGTTGATGTTAGCTACCAAGGTACTGAGATGGAAATTGGCTTTAACGTCAGCTACATCTTAGATGTCTTAAATGCACTAAAAAGTGAAAATGTGCAACTTCTGTTAACCGATGCCGTTTCCAGTGTGCAGATTGAAGACGCTGACAGTAAAGCAGCGGTGTATGTTGTCATGCCAATGCGCTTGTAATCGGTATTTATGATCCTTTCGCGTTTATTGATCCGTGATTTTCGAAATATTGAAAACGCGGATCTCTCCCTTGCTAATGGGTTCAATTTTTTAATTGGCCCCAATGGGAGCGGTAAAACCAGCATATTGGAAGCCATATATACACTCGGTCATGCCGTGCATTTCGCAGCATTCAAGCGAACCGGGTTATTCGTCATGAGCAAGAGCAATTCATTCTTCATGGTAAACTTAGCCATTTAGATGAACAGCGAAACGACCTTTCACTAGGTTTAAGCAAAAACCGTGATGGTGACAGTAAAGTTCGAATAGACGGTACTGATGGCCATAAAATTGCAGAGCTAGCAAAATTATTGCCAATGCAACTGATTACTCCTGAAGGATTTACTTTGCTAAATGGTGGTCCTAAATATCGACGTGCTTTTATTGATTGGGGTTGTTTTCACAATGACCCGCTGTTTTTTTCAGTATGGTCAGATTTAAAACGGTTATTAAAACAACGCAATGCCGCTTTACGGCAAGTTACTCGTTATGAGCAAATTCGTCATTGGGATAAACAACTGGCACCGCTTTCTGAGCAAATAAGCCAATGGCGCCATGACTATATTGCAGGTATTGCCGAAAATATCGAGCAAACTTGCCAACAATTTTTACCCGAATTTTCACTCTCAGTATCCTTCCAACGCGGTTGGGATAAAGAAATTGATTATTCAGAACAATTAGAGCGCCAATTTGAGCGTGATAGAGCGCTAACCTATACCGCTTCAGGGCCACATAAAGCTGATTTGCGTATTCGAGCAAATGGAACACCTGTTGAAGATATGCTTTCACGGGGCCAATTGAAGCTACTTATGTGTGCATTAAGATTAGCGCAGGGTGAGTTTTTCACCCATCAGAGCGGGCAACAATGCCTGTATCTACTGGATGATTTTGCTTCTGAACTTGATGCTGGCCGTCGCCAATTACTGGCAGCCCGCCTCAAAGCTACACAAGCGCAAGTGTTTGTCAGTGCCATTACACCTGAGCAAGTTAATGATATGATAGATGCAAATAGCAAGATGTTTAGTGTAGAACATGGCAAAATAGAAGTTCAACCTCAGGAATAGAAAGAGCAGGAAACGTTGATGTCGAATACATATGACTCCTCAAGTATCAAGGTATTAAAAGGACTGGATGCGGTGCGTAAGCGCCCGGGCATGTATATCGGTGATACAGACGATGGAACAGGTCTTCATCACATGGTTTTCGAGGTTGTCGACAACGCTATCGACGAAGCCCTCGCAGGCTTTTGTGATGATATCGTGATCACTATCCATGCCGATAACTCTATCTCCGTACAGGATGATGGACGTGGTATCCCTACAGGTATCCACGAAGAAGAAGGTGTATCAGCCGCAGAGGTTATCATGACCGTTCTGCACGCAGGCGGAAAATTTGATGACAACTCCTATAAAGTCTCCGGTGGTTTACACGGTGTTGGGGTTTCCGTTGTTAACGCCTTATCTGAAAAATTAGAATTAGTTATCCGCCGTGATGGCAAAGTTCATGAGCAAATCTACAAACACGGTGAGCCTCAAGGGCCTCTGACTGTTGTCGGTGAAACTGACCAAACAGGAACACGCGTTCGTTTTTGGCCAAGCATGGACACCTTTAAAGGTGTGACTGAATTTGAATATGATGTCTTAGCAAAACGCTTACGTGAGTTATCGTTCCTAAACTCAGGTGTTTCTATTAAGCTCGTCGATAAACGCGATGGCAAAGAAGACCATTTCCATTATGAAGGCGGTATCAAAGCCTTTGTTGAGTATTTAAGTCGTAATAAAACCCCTATCCACCCTTCTGTCTTTTATTTTTCAACTGAAAAAGACGGTATTGGCGTTGAAGTTTCAATGCAGTGGAATGATGGGTTCCAAGAAAATGTATACTGCTTCACCAATAACATTCCTCAGCGTGATGGGGGTACTCACCTCGCTGGTTTCCGTGCAGCAATGACACGCACATTAAATAACTACATGGAAAAAGAAGGCTATCAGAAGAAAAGCAAAGTCAACGCAACCGGTGACGATGCACGTGAAGGCCTGATTGCCGTTATTTCAGTAAAAGTTCCCGACCCTAAATTCTCATCACAAACCAAAGAAAAATTGGTCTCTTCTGAAGTGAAAACTGCGGTTGAAACGATGATGAACGAGAAATTAGTTGAGTATTTACTGGAAAATCCAAACGATGCAAAAATCGTTGTGGGCAAAATTATTGATGCCGCACGCGCACGTGAAGCGGCGCGCAAAGCTCGCGAAATGACTCGTCGTAAAGGCGCATTAGATTTAGCTGGCTTGCCAGGTAAACTGGCTGACTGCCAAGAACGTGACCCTGCACTATCTGAACTGTACCTTGTGGAAGGGGACTCCGCGGGCGGCTCTGCAAAACAAGGCCGTAACCGTAAGAACCAAGCCATTTTGCCACTGAAAGGTAAAATTCTAAACGTAGAAAAAGCGCGTTTCGATAAAATGCTGTCTTCACAAGAAGTAGCAACCCTGATTACGGCATTAGGCTGTGGTATTGGCCGTGATGAATACAATCCTGACAAACTGCGTTATCACAGCATCATTATAATGACGGATGCGGACGTCGATGGTTCGCACATTCGTACGTTACTGTTGACCTTCTTCTATCGCCAAATGCCTGAAATCGTTGAACGTGGTCATATCTTTATTGCTCAACCACCACTGTATAAAGTGAAACGTGGTAAACAAGAGCAGTACATTAAAGATGACGATGCGATGGACGATTACCTAATTTCTATCGCCCTTGATGGCGCAGAGCTGCATTTAAGTGCCGAAGCTCCAGCCATGAAAGGTGAAGAACTCGAAAAACTGGTTGTCGAATATAATGCCGCACACCGTATTATTCGTCGTCTTGAGCGCCTTTATCCTCAAGCCCTACTTAACAGCCTGGTTTATCAGTCAACCTTGACTGAAGATGATTTAAAAACCAGTGAAAAAGTAGATGAATGGGCTAAAACACTGGTTAAGCGCTTAGAAGATAACGAACAATTCGGTAGCACTTATAGCTATGCCATTAATGAAAACCGTGAACGTCAATTATTCGAGCCAACAATCCGTATTCGTACCCATGGTGTTGATACCGACTATAACCTCGATTTTGACTTTGTTCATGGCAGCGAATACCGCCGTATCACTCATTTAGGCGACTTAATCAGCGGCTTAATTGAAGAAGGTGCTTATATCAAGCGCGGTGAACGTCGCCAAGATATCAGTAACTTTGAAGAAGCTCTGGCTTGGTTAACACGTGAGTCTCGTCGTGGCCTATACGTACAACGTTATAAAGGTCTTGGTGAAATGAACCCAGAACAACTTTGGGAAACCACCATGAACCCAGAAACGCGCCGTATGATGCGTGTGACGGTGAAAGATGCGATTGCAACAGACTTACTATTCACCACATTAATGGGTGATGCTGTTGAGCCACGTCGTGCATTTATCGAAGAAAATGCCTTAAAAGCAGCGAATATTGATATCTAATTATTCAGCTAACTAAATAATATTTAATAACCCCATCCGAAAGTTTGGGGTTATTTTTTTGATTTTTTCTATAATTATTATCTTATTTTTATGATTTAATTAAACCAATAATAAAAAACAAAAAAAACGAAACTAATCAATACAAAACCACTTTACAAAGGAAAAAACAATTAAAAAATAAAGCTTAACGCTCTAATTAATAAGATTTTTTTATTTTCAAAACTGTCATAAAAAATAAACATATTATAAATAAACTCCGCAAAATAAAATTTTTACCAATAGCATCGGCGGAATTATAATGAGAAAAACTTTTATTTCAGCATCAATGACTTTATTGCCATTCATATTCATGAATACTCTAACAGCAAAAACTAATATTTTAGAATTAGAGAAAAATATTATTGATACAAGAGGTGTATGGCTTGAAGACATTAAAAATAATATTATTAATAATACGCCTAAAGAAGGCAGCGAAGTTGCTGAGCAAGATAGGCTTATTAGTAACGAATACATCAATATCACTGGTGAGCGGGAAAGTTTAGCACTCGCAGATAAATCCCAAGACTCAGGTTATTTATTTAACAGTTATCAAACGATACTGTTTGGTAAACATGATATTAATCTAAGAGATCATAACCAATATAAAGCAATCAGCTTATTACATGATACAAGTACTCGTGCCTATGATGAAAAAAAACAACGTACTAGGTCAATTGATTTTATTCTAAAAGATCATTTTAAACGCGGTCGTCCTTATCAAGTATTGGATGAAGAAGGTCTCTATATTGCAGGCTATTCACAAATACAGGGCTCATCTTACCCTAGTGGCCATACGTGGAATGGTTTTAAGCAAGCTGCGGTATTGGCGATGATTTTTCCTGAAAAAGGCAGTGAAACTTTCAATCGAGCTATTGAATATGGTGAAAGCCGTGTGATTGTTGGCGCACACTTTGCCACTGATACAATCGCCTCTCGTGTAGGTAATTATTATTTATTGTCACAACTCCTATCCGATGAGAAAAATACCAAATTCATTGTTGATTCAGCAAAAAATATTCGTAATGATATCTCATCATCATGTTCAGATAATATACTAAATTGCTTAACAGCTTCTACTCCTATAACCAATGACCACATGGGTTATTATGGAAAAAAAGAAATACAAAATATATCAATGATCGAGCCTAAAAATATACCTAAAACGGCAGGTTATTTACTTCGATTACGTTTCCCTTACTTGAATAATGCACAATGGGATCATATTTTAGCCAGTACCGCATATCCAAGCCAATCAATTGCAGGTTGGAATATCAAAGAAAATGACCCAAACTCCTATTGGGGATTAATTAACTTACCTGCGGCTTATCAGGGTCCCTCTTATTTATATGAAAATTTTATCATTAATCAAGATACTAATGACTTTGATATTGCCAATTTTGGAAAGTTAGATGAATGGAAAAATAATATTCAAGGGACTGGAAAGTTAACAAAACAAGGCCAAGGGACATTAGTATTGTCAGGTAATAATACCTTTGCTGGCTTCACAGTAAATCAAGGCCATTTAGTCTTAACCGGCGAAAATAAATATTCGCAAAAATCCGACATTAATGGCGGAATGGTTACCCTTAAAAAACACTTAGACTCCGCAGTTGATATCCAAAAAGGAACGTTAGTTCTAGATGATGGAAAAATCAGTGCTTCTGTTAATATTAACCACCACGGTTTACTTATGGGCAATGGAAGCATTCGACAATTAACCGCCAACCAAGGTGCAGTCGTTGCACCCGGCCACTCAATTGGCACAATTAACATTGTTGATTCAGTAACTTTTACTCCAGGCAGCCATTATGTGGTTGAAATCAATCCAGCAGGTCAAAACGATAAGGTCATCAGCCAAGGCTCTGCT
This sequence comes from Providencia rettgeri, assembly GCA_900455085.1. NCBI lineage: Bacteria > Pseudomonadati > Pseudomonadota > Gammaproteobacteria > Enterobacterales > Morganellaceae > Providencia > Providencia rettgeri. The sequence continues at coordinate 7,943 of UGTZ01000001.1, forward strand.
TCATTAAAAGGCGGTACCGTCAGTGTCACTCTTGAAAATCAAAATAGTCCGCTCTCTAAGCAAGATATCAACCGCTTATTTAATACAGAATATACAATATTAAGTGCTCAAAAAGGGGTTGATGGCCAATTTGATGGCGTTGTGCCTAATTACCAGTTTATTGGAACGACACTAAATTACACTCCCAAAAAAGTCACTCTTAAAATAGGGCGTAATAACACGGCATTTTCTAGTGCAGCAGCAACGCAAAACCAAATCGCCGTGGCTAAAGCTATTGAAACGCTTCCTACGCACCATACGCTTTATGACCGCACATTGAAAAGCCAAACAAAACAACAAGCTCAAGTGATATTTCGTGATGTTACTGGGCAAATATACGCAGACATATTATCCAACCAAATAAATAATAGCCGTCAGATTAAAGAGACGCTACTTGAACAAGCTCGCTTGTCTGAATTATGGAGTAGCGAAAACAAAGGCAATGTATGGGCAAAAATGCTCTATGATTGGGATAAAACAACTGGCGATAACAATGCCACTGGGTATCAATCATCAAATTATGGTCTATTGCTTGGAGCAAATAAACGTTTTATTAACGACAAAATGACTTTCGGTATCGCCGCAGGCTTTAGCCAAAGTGACTTATCTGGCCATCTTGGCCACGGTAATAGTAATAACTACCATGCTGCCATTTATGGTAGCGCTTTATGGCAGCCGCTTGCGGTTCGTGCAGGGCTTAGTCACACTTCACACCTCATTCATACTGAACGTTCAATCAGTAATGGTACGAGTCACTCTGCAAGCTATTACACCAATACCCATCAGGCATTTATGGAGCTGGCCTATCCAATCAACTCAAATTGGATGAATATTGAGCCATTTACCAATCTCACTTATATCAGCGCGATGAACCATGCAATTAATGAGAATATTAGCAGCACATCACTGCAGGCGCGTAAGCAACGCATCAATACAACGCTTTCAACTGTTGGGCTACGTCTTGATAATCAATGGAAACTAGGTAAAACATCAAATATTGGTTTGCATGGTGAGCTTAACTGGCAATATCAATATGGGAATCTGAATAGAGGTATAAAACTGAATTTTTCCGATACCACGAGCTCATTTATGACACAAAGTGTTCCTACATCACGCCATGGAATGGCATTAAAAGTCGGTACCGATATCAATATAAAAGAAAATACTAAGCTATCAATTAATTATAATAAATTTTTATCAAAAAATTATAGTGATAACAATATTGATGCCAAAATTGCGGTAACTTTCTAAATCAATATGTCACCTCCCCTCGCAAGTTGTGAGGGGCAGGTCATGACTAAACATCACGAGATTTTACAGTTTTTTACGCCATTATTTTGATTACCTTACCTTTTTTTATGTTATAAACGAACAATGTCTTAAGTTAATTAGATGTTAACTTATTATTTTTAATTGCCTCTATAACCTCAGGTAAGGTCAAAAATACTTAAAATAACACTATGATACGCCAAATTATTATTTTAATTTATGCATTATTGATATCTATAACTCCTGTGTTTTTCAGTGGAGATGTTAGCAATATCGCGGATATTGCCATCGTAATTTCAGGAGCGCTGATAATACTGTTATGTGCAGGTATCTATCGTTTTTTGCTTGGCAAAATTTTCACGGTGTTTGTTTCACTCCTGTGGGCTCTCAATTTATCTGTTTCATTTTTCTTTTATCAAAAGCACGATATCCGCTTTTCTTCTTCGATTGCAGAAACTTTTATCAATACCAATAGCAGTGAAACGGTAGGAATGCTTTCCTATAACATTGGTTATGTTATATTTTATCTTTTTGTTTTTTCAGCTTATTTTACATGTATTCATCAATGCGCAAAATACATGAATCGCCGTATCACAGCGATAAGTATGGCGCTAATTTGTGGCTATCTATTAGCCATTCCAGCCTATTACGCATCATTATTTAATAAACCTGATAGCGCGTTATTGATCACGGAAAAATACTTCTTAAATACTCCCTTCTACAATGCCGCGGCTTTAGTCAAAAACTTATATGAAAACCGGGGGATAAAAAAAATATCATCACAGAAAGTTGCTTTTAATTACCAGAAAAAAACCTCTGATACTGAAATCTATGTACTTGTCATCGGTGAATCATTACGCCGTGACCATATGGGCTTTTATGGCTATCAATATGATACAACACCTAATTTAAATCAGCGGAAATCTCAGATATTGGCTTTTCAACAAGCGTATTCTCCAGCACCAGTGACTATATTGTCGGTTCCTATTTCACTGTCTAATATTCGCTTTGAGCAAATGCAGGATAAATCACACTATTCAGACAATATCATTTCATTAGCCAATCATGCGGGCTTTAAAACCTACTGGATCAGCAACCAAGGCAAAACCAATAAACGTACCAGTATCATTTCTGCTATTGCCTCTATGTCGCAAAAGAAAACTTGGAACGAATTTGTCGGCTATGACGAAGAGCTACAAGATGACTTCAAGAACGCTATCAATGACCCCACTGATAAGAAAAAACTCATTGTTTTACATACATATGGTAGCCATGAACCAGCCTGTAACCGCTTTCCTGAAACTGAGCTAAAAACATTTAGTGGCCAAGAAGATGACGATTGCTACGACAGTTCAATTGCTTATACCGATAAATTTATCGAAAACCTTATGCAGCAACTCGAAGGTAAACCTGCAACGTTGATGTACTATTCAGATCACGCATTGCAACGCTTAGACAGTGATAACAATATTCACTACCATCATGGTGTTAACAACCCAAGAAAAGAAGCCTATGAAATCCCCTTGCTGATTTGGTACAGCCAAAGTGCGAGTAAACCAAGTATCAACCCAGAAAATTTGCAGTCCCCCTATTCTACAGCGAATAATTATTGGCTAATCAGTGATTGGCTTAATATACAACAAGGCGCAGAGCAAGCTTGCTTATCGCCTTTACGTAAATGTTATCAACCCAACAAAAATATTCAGGTAATCGATGGAAATCGAAATATTTTATCCATTAGTCAATTACCTTCTGAGACGATAGATCCACAATAAAACTCGATATTTTGCCAATATTTGCTCATAGTTAACAAATATGAATCCAGCTTACTTATCGAGTCGAGGTCTTAATGTTCGATTTAGTTTTTTTACGTGAATTACTGGTGTCTAGTGTTCACGTACTCCAGTTACTTTTAGAAGCTATTTCAGTCATCTGCGTGGTGATTGGGTTAGTAAAGACCCTGATAGTCTGGATACGCACCCAGAAATCACGTAAGGCTCGTTATTGTTTTGGTGATTGGTTAGCAACTGCATTAGAGTTCCAGCTCGCTGCTGATATTTTAGCAACGACCGTCGACCCAGATTTAGATAGCCTTATCAAATTAGGTATCATTGCCGTGATCCGTACCTTCTTAAACTACTTCTTAGCAAAAGAGTTAGAACATCAGCCTCCGCAGAATGACCCCGCTCGTCATTAATTTAGGCACAAAAAAACCTGCACATTTTAGTGTGCAGGTTAATATAAAATTACTGATTACAGTTCAGAAACTATAGCAAAATACGTAACATACGACGAAGCGGCTCAGCGGCGCCCCACAGTAATTGGTCACCAACCGTAAAGGCAGATAGGTATTCAGGGCCCATATTCAGTTTACGTAATCGACCAACAGGGGTGCTAAGCGTACCAGTTACTGCCGCAGGTGTTAACTCACGCATGGTGATTTCACGGTCATTAGGAACCACTTTCACCCAATCATTATGCGAGGCAAGTAATTGCTCAACTTCATTCAACGGAACATCTTTTTTCAGCTTCAATGTGAAAGCTTGGCTATGGCAACGCAACGCACCAATACGTACACATAAACCATCAACAGGAATAATATGACTTCCTGTCGCAAGAATTTTGTTAGTTTCTGCTTGGCCTTTCCACTCTTCGCGGCTTTGTCCGTTTTCTAATGCTTTATCAATCCATGGGATCAGGCTACCTGCTAATGGTACGCCGAATGCATCCGTTGGCATTGTGCCACTACGAGTGAAGTCTGTGACTTTTTTCTCGATATCTAAAATAGCTGAGGCCGGGTCTTGGAGTTCTTTAGCAACTTGTGTGTGTAAAGACCCCATTTGTACCAGAAGCTCACGCATATTACGTGCCCCAGCCCCTGATGCCGCTTGATACGTTGCCACAGATGCCCATTCCACTAAATTATTAGTGAACAGCCCACCTAAAGACATCAGCATCAAACTTACCGTACAATTCCCACCGACAAAGGTCTTAATGCCTTTATTTAAGCCGTCTTGGATATGTTGGTTGTTCACGGGATCAAGAATAATAATCGCATCATCTTTCATACGTAATGAAGACGCAGCATCAATCCAATAGCCATTCCAACCTGATTCACGAAGTTTAGGATAAACTTCGTTGGTGTAATCGCCGCCTTGGCAACTAATAATGATATCCAATGCTTTTAGCGCATCAATATCAAAAGCATCCTGTAAAACATCACGATGACCACCGTAGACAGGGGCTTCTTCACCCTGTTGTGAGGTGGTAAAGAAAACAGGATGAATCGCATCAAAATCACGTTCTTCTACCATTCTCTGCATCAATACTGAGCCGACCATTCCTCGCCAGCCAACAAACCCGACATTTTTCATTTTTACTCACCCTGTTCGTTTAAATTTTCACCAAAAAATTTCCAGTTCCGACTCTACAACATGGGTACTGTCATTTTTATCATTCACCCAAATTGAAACTAGAAATTTTTCGGATGTATCTTGCGTTATATCATTCGAGTTGCAGGTAAGCGACAAGTGATTCGTCAGTCTGAGCGTAGTCAACACCCATGCAACTTGAAGGATGATAAGTATAAACTTGACAAAATATGTACCAGTGCGCAAGTGAATTTCATCACTAATAATAAGAAGATTAGTAATCATGCTAATAATCGAAGAAATCAGTGGATAAAATACAAATAAAAAAAAGCCATCGCACAGAGCAATAACTACGATGGCTAAAAATGAAAAATACAGGAAAATTGCTATAGGTGAATAAAAATACTAACGTTTTTTCTTACAGCCTTGCACCGCTTTAAAGCGCGGGTTTGTTTTGCATATCACATACACTCGGCCACGGCGGCGAACAACTTGGCAATCTGGATGACGGGTTTTTGCCGTTTTTAATGAACTCAGTACTTTCATCTTTATTTACCCTCTGACTGTAAAAAACGACCAAAACGCTTCTGGAACTGTGCCGTTTTACCTTCCTGAGAAATCATTTTCTGTTTACCGGTATAAAACGGATGTGACTGAGAAGAAACATCAAGAGTGACATATGGAAATATTTCACCTTCATATTCAATTGTTTTTTCAGTCTTTATTGTTGATCCTACTTTGAAATAGGCATCAGCACTTGTGTCATGGAAAACCACGGTACGGTATTGTGGATGGATCCCCTGTTTCATAATAACCACCTAAATGTAATGTTATAATATAACAATACATTCTTTTAAAAAGTGATGCAATAACTTTGTCGACAACAATAACAATTAGCGCACAATTCTTTGTTTTATATGCATTACTTTCTTAATTATTAGCCCTATCACTATAGATAAATAGTCTTTATTTGATACCGAGTTTGTCTGTTGATTGATAGTTTTATCGAGAAGCATCCCAATCAATAAGGACTCCTATGAAATCGATAGCCAATAGTGCTCCGTGTGCAGTTACACACATACCTAATTCAGCTGCATCCTATGACACTAATCTAGTCTTGGGAAAAATAGCATCGATCAAAAATCACTCACCGCAGAGAACTCCCAATAATATCGGTAGCAACATTTCTGTACTACCTAATAAAGGTAGAGCTAAAGGAGCGCCTTCATTTCATATAATGACAAAAACCCCCGTCGACGATGTAGATGGCTCACTTTGGGGCAAATATACAGAAAAAAGAATTCCTGGAAAGTCATTTCAATTAGCTATAGCCTATTCAAATAAATTTAATATAGGGAAAAAAGAACCGATAACCTATTTTGATAGCATCACGGTTATTGGTGACAGCTTATCTGACTCTGAAGGAAGGATGTATAAAAAATCGGGTGGATTACTCACTAATGCTAACCAATACCATGATGGACGATTCACGAATGGTTTCACATGGCCTGAATTTCTCACCATACCAAATATGATGCTAAGCCATTCCAGTAAAGGTAAAGTCACACTCACGAATAAGTCGGAAGGTGGTTCAACTTGTGCACCTTATTTTAAGTCCACACTTCACCCTCAATTTGCCATACTTTCAAATATCGAAAAACAAACAAGACACCTTAAGTTTGATGACAAAAGTTTAAGTATTATTTTTCTTGGTGCCAATGACTATATGACCTATTCGAAGGAAAATGTCGATGTCGTTATCTCTAGTCAAGAAAAAACAATCAAAAAAATGATCAAAAATGGCGCGAAAAATATTCTAGTAATGGGGATTCCTGATCTATCCCAAACCCCTGCAATAAAAACCAGCTCACCGAAAAAACAACGAAAAATACAAAATCTCAGCATAGAGCATAATAATAAGCTTCAGACCCTAGTTAATCTCTTAAAATTAAACAAAAACATTAACATTAATTACTTCAATGTTAATAATGTCATGAAAAATATAACTAATGTCGTTGGCGACATAAATAAAAACTCGCCGGGAGCATATAATATAGAAAAAGCTTTTACTAATGGTTATATTCGCCGTGATAATACCGCGCCATTAGAAATTGATCCCCATTATGTTTTTATCGATGATGTTCATCCTACTCAGGAAGTCCATAACATTATTGCGATGGAATTGCATGATTTTATCTTAAAAAAGTACAACCCACTAAACAACAAAAAATAATGCTTTATTTATCAATCAAGGCTAGTAGGTATCTGCTAACTTTGATTGATAATGCGAGATAAAAGCATGATTTTCTTACTTTGTTTTATCAGGAGAAAATCAATAACTTATTTGACTTTCCTCCAAACATTGCATGTTTGTCAGCTGTCTGTAGCTAGCTTCATGTGAATATAAAAATAAATATTAAATCAATAATTCTTTCATCAAATAACTTTTGTATAATCAGGTTAATTAGCACTTTCATTTATTATTTATCATATAGATACATGATACATAAATAACTAAAGGATGATGAAAATGTATTACGGCTTTGACATGGGTGGGACAAAAATTGAACTTGCCGTCTTTGACAACGAACTAAATCAGGTCTGGCAAAAACGTGTCCCCACACCTAAAGATGATTACCAAACGCTCTTAAATACGTTTCTCGAACTCACACTGGAAGCAGATGAAAAATTTAACTGCCAAGGAAAAGTGGGTGTTGGTGTTCCTGGTATCGTAAACCACGCTGAAGGAACCGTTTTTACAACCAATGTCCCTACCGCTCAATATAAGCCTTTAATTCATGATCTTGCTAATATATTACAGCGCCCAGTAAAAGTGGAAAATGATGCCAATTGCTTTGCATTATCAGAAGCTTGGGATCCTGATTTCAAACGCTATCCAACTGTACTTGGCTTAATTTTAGGTACCGGTGTAGGCGGTGGGTTCATTATCAATGGTAAAGTTTTATCCGGTAAAAATGGAATTGCAGGGGAAATAGGCCACATGAACCTCAGTGTTCGTGGAGCAAAATTGTTAGGGGAAAAAGTTCCTGAAATAACTTGCGGCTGTGGCCAAACTGCTTGCTTTGAAACCTACCTATCAGGCCCAGGTTTTGAGCGTATTTATTCCTCATTCACCAATGAAAAACGTTCAGCTATCGAAATTATCGAGCAATATAAACAAGGCGATATCCAAGCAAAAGAACATGTTAACCGCTATATGTCATTACTTGCGATGTTTATGGGGCAAATTGTCACTGTTTTTGACCCCGATTTAGTGGTGATTGGCGGAGGATTATCGCAGTTTGAAGAGATCTATAAACAACTACCAGGAGTGCTTCCACAATATCTTTATGGCATTGCGACATTACCTGCAATCGAAAAAGCACGTTATGGTGACTCTGGAGGCGCAAGAGGTGCCGCATTCCTCAACTTAATAGACTAATCTTACTTTTTTGCGCTTCATAACGGTTTTCATCCATGAAGCGCGAATTTATCACTTTAATCTTATTTATTTTCCCCATTTTGTACTTTAAACACGCTTATTATAGTTGAGAATGATTATCATCAACTTAGTTATTAATGGTAAAATCCTATCTCATTAATGGCTTACTATTATTGATAACACTTTAGGAATAACTTCATCAAATAAAACTGGATAAACAACCAGTACTATAAGAGACTTCAAAAAATTAAAAGTGCTTATAGACTAGTCTGATACTGCTATTAATTAAAAAATATATTATTAAGCTAAATTATTTTATGGTGATAAATTAAACAAACGTTACTTTTCGCGTAAGCTCAATAATGCATTAATAATAAAGAGAAAACCCTATGAGTTTGTTTTTCCATAACAGTTTGATGTTCCCGACAATTATCTTTAGTGGCTTACTAATCATTGTTTTATTTTATTGGTTATGTGCCGCTTTTGGCTTATTGGATATCGACGTATTTAATCTTGATACCGAATTTGATGCTGGTATTGATGCAGCTGGTTTTGCTGGCTGGTTAACCAAGCTTGGCTTAGCCGGAATCCCTGTCACCATTATTGTCACACTATTTACTCTTTTTGGTTGGATAATCAGTTATTTCAGCGTACATGTCTTCATTCGCTTCATTGATACTGATTTATTACGCTATCTCGTCAGCTTCGCCGTTTTTGCGATCACCCTATTTATCTCTCTTCATTTAACCGCTTTGTGCTTAAAACCTGTGCGCAAAAAATTGGTGAGTCTCAATAAACCCAAAACAGTACAACAGCTTATTGGTAAATACGCTACTGTACGTTCGGGAACAGTAAGTGAACAAAATGGTGAGGCGCTATTAGAAGATGGTGGAGCTGGGTTAATTTTACAAATACGCGCCCCATCCTCCGAACAGTTAAAACGCGGTGATCATGTTGTCATCATTAGCTATGACGCAGCATCGCACAGTTATCAAGTTGTCAGTGAAAATGAATTTCGCCACGGATAACTTCTCTTTTTAAAAATAAATATCTTGCTTGCATAATCGAAATGACGTCATCGTCAGAACCAATGGAGAATCAATATGGACTTGGCTGCACTAATGCCCTTTTTAACAATTATCGGGGGGATCATCCTAGTTATTTTAGGGTTCTTTGGGTTATTCAAAGCCTTCTATATCAAAGTTCCACAAGGTACTGCTTTGATTGTCAATGACATGTCATCACAACCTAAAGTGCATTTTACAGGGGCATTAGTTTACCCTGTCATCTACAAAAAAGAATTCATGCGCATTTCATTGTTAACACTTGAAGTTGACCGTCGAGGTAAAGATGGCTTGATTTGCCACGATAACTTACGTGCTGATATCACAGTTGCTTTCTATTTGCGTGTAAACGAAACGACGGAAGATGTCCTAAAAGTTGCAAAAGCTATCGGTGTTGACCGTGCATCAGACCATCAAGCAGTCAGTGCTTTATTCAGCGCAAAATTCTCTGAAGCCTTAAAAACAGTAGGTAAGCAACTGGATTTAGCTACCTTATTTGAAAACCGACAAGATTTCCGTGATCGCATTGTTGATGTGATAGGAAAAGATCTTAACGGCTATGCTCTTGAAGATGTGGCGATTGATTACCTAGAACAAACACCAAAATCAGCGTTAGACCCAAACAATATCTTTGACTCCGAAGGTATTCGTAAAATTACTGAAATCACTGCGATTCACAATATTGAAACTAACCAAAAAGAACGTGACCAAGAACTGGCTATTCAAAAGAAAAATGTTGAAACTCGCGAAGCAAGTTTGGCCCTAGAGCGCCAACAAGCCGATGCCGAAGCGCGTCAAAAACGTGAAATTGATAATATTCGTGCGCGTGAACAAGCTGAAACTTTACGTGTTCAAGAAGAAGAACGTCTAAAATCAGAACAAGCTCGTATCCAAACTCAGCAAGAAATTGAAATTCGTGAAGAAAACCGCATGCGCGAAGTTGAAGTCGCCCAACAAAACCGTACTCGTGCAGTCGCCATCGAAGAAGAACGAGTGAGCCGCGCACGTGAGCTCGAAATTGTTGCCCGTGAAAGAGAAGTTGAATTACAGCGTATAGAAAAAGAAAAAGCTCTCGAAGAAGAACGTAAAAATATCTCCAATGTTATACGTGAACGTGTAGCCGTTGAAAAAACCGTGGCACAAGAAGAAGAACGAATCAAAGAAGTTCGTGAAATATCTGAAGCTGAACGCATGCGCCAAGTCACCGTGATTAACGCACAAGCAGAAGCCGAAGAATCATTAGTTCGCCAAGTGAAAAAAGCCGAAGCGGATGAGGCCAGCGCTAAGCACCGTGCAGAAGAAATAAGCACCATGGCACAAGCAGAGTTAGAAGCATCGGCAAAACAAGCCGAAGCCAAAAAACGCTTAGCTGAAGGAGTAGAAGCCGAACACGCGGCATTAGGTTTAGCAGAAGCTCGAGTTCGCCAAGCAACCGCAGAGGCAGAAGAAAAAGAAGGGCTTGTTCTTGCCAATATTACGGCTGAGAAACTGTTAGCAGAAGCTCGTGGGCTGAAAGAAAAAGGCTTAACGGAAGCTCAAGTAATGGAAGCCAAAGCTAAAGCAGAACAACAACAAGGGTTTGCTGAAGCAAAAATCCTTGAAGAGAAATTAGCCGCCCAAGCTCGCGGTGAAGAACAACAAGCAAATGCCAAAGAAAAACTAGGCTTGGCTGATGCGAAAGTACTGGAAGAAAAACTGGCAGCACAAGCTCGAGGGGAAGGCCAATTAGGTTCGGCACAAGCAGAGGTTATCCGCCAACGCCTGAAAGCTGAAGCCGATGGTTTAACTGACAAATTTAAATCAATGGATCACCTCAGTGATACCGCTCGTTCTCACGAAGAGTTCCGCATGCGCCTTGAGAAAGAGTTCGAACAAGCCATGGCCTCTATCGACGCTAATAAAGAAATTGCCCGAGAGCAAGCTGATGTATTGGCTGCAGCACTTAGCAAAACTAATATTGAAATTGTGGGCGGCGATGGCAGCTTCTTCAATACTTTCTCTAAAGCACTAAGCCTCGGCAAAGCCGTTGATGGTTTTATGGGTAAAAGTAGTTTTGCAAAAGAAAATGTAGAAAAACTCATTAATCGTAGCAAAGAAGACAAAAAAGTTGATATTGCCGCATTATTGAAAAACCCTGAAGTTCAAGATCTTATAAACGGTTTTATGGCAGCTAAAGGGGCTAATCAGCCAGCAAAAACTGTCATATCAAAACCGATTCCACCAACGGATGACCAACTGTAAACCTTTGGTACATTGGGGTAGTGAACCTACCCCTCATTGTTTTCCATTTTTATTGTCTTAGTTAAGGGAATTCGCTGCGCAATGTCAGATATTCAGGATACGGATCGCGAACAAGAAATACTCGATAGTGCCGTTGCAGAAGGTGGTGCTTATGAAATATTACGCAAACGCCTGACCGACCAAGGGCAACAACTTCATCAAAAAGCTGCACAACTCAATGAAATGCGGTTAGATGAATTCGGCCAAAGCCAAATGGATATTATTGGTCGCATTCGCATTCGTACTGAAAATAATTGCCAAGCAAGGGATATTGTCCGCGTAGGTAAATGGCTTTTATTTGGCTATAATGTCTTCCTCGGCCTGAAAAAAGAGACACACCTCGAAGATGTGTTTTCACTATATCGGTTAATTGAAAACGACGATGAATTTGATGTTGAAGCTGTCCCTTATGAAGGTACCTTCTTAAGCGATAATCGCTTTGTTCAAGATTTCACTGAACTCTATACCTACTATAAGAACACACAGTTACTGCAACTTGTTGAACGGGACGGCAAACTTCTTGTTAGTTTTCAAATTGGCGATCGCATCACGGACGTGCGAGTTTTTCGCTGGTCAATCTCCAGTGACAAACGCAAAATTGAGTATATTGATAACCGGGGTGAACGCGATATAGCCCTCCCACCAGCCTATGACTTTGAATGGCAAAAAACCACACGAGAAGACACAGTTAACGGTCGATACCCTCACATCAATATTCTTGACACTGTATTCATTGAAACTATCGACGGTGATCTAACCATAAAGTGTGAAAATAATACTGAAGATGGTTTAGGGATTTACCGAGAAGCGGTTCTTGATAAAAACCAATCACTAGACGACGCGCAAATTGAATATGCACAAACCGGCAGTTTAATTATCCTAAAAAGTATTACCTTATCGGGAAGAAACTTGGCGTTACTTAGTTTACAACACGCTATCTCAATCAGTACAACGCATTGATGCCATCGGGCAAGCTTGTGTCCAGTTACCAGAAGACCACGGCATTATTTTTCCTGGCGGCTATTACTTACAAAATGGTGACTATAAAACGTTTGAGCAACCTATGGATGGAATGCGTTTTCGCCGTTTGCGCCGCTCTCCGAATGGGGAAGATGTTCTATATGTTTTTTATTCACCAAATCAAGGGCGCATAGCTCTATTCAATTATAATTTAATTGAACGAACACTTTCAATTCCACTCATTGGCCATGGTTACGCCATGCTTGAAGATGGAAAAATGGTACTATTTGAAGGTGAAGGGGAAGAAGCGACTCGCGTTCACTCTATGCAAGTTTGGCAAACCCCGTTTTACTCAGAAGAATTTGCCGATCAACAGCCGACTCGTAGCGGTTTTTTAGGACGTATAGGCAATGCAGACTTAGTTCGTGGTATTTCTGAAATATTACATGTTTCCAAAGAAATAGAAGGCAGCCAAATTTCTATCGCTCGCTACGAACAACTCAGCCAACAAGCAAAAAATTTACTGGATATTTATTACTGGTTTGGTGATGAGCAATGCCTTGGTATTGGCAAATTACTCAAAGAAATCACCCAAACCAGTGAACTGGTTCTTGATGAATATGAAAAGGTCGAAAGCATACGGCAGCAGTCTGCCAAATCAATGAATGAGGCCATTAGCCGCCAAAAATCACTGATTTCACTTACGTTGCCTGAAAGCTGGGCCGATATTCAACAATTTGTTGATGGCTTAAATGCCCTAAGTGCTCAACGCGGGCACTTGATTTCACTACGTGAATTTCGCTATATGGATTTAAAAAAGCTTAGCGAAATGGAAGCTGAAATAGAGAAAAATCAACAATATGTTTCACAAGAAACCGCTATTTTCCTTGCTAGTGATAAAGCTTTACATCCCTTTAAAACACAGTTATCTGTTTTCGAAGAACAAATAGAAAAAGCCCAAAATAGTGCCCAGCTAGACATTCCCATGAAAGATATGGAAAAAATGTCTTCTGACTTAGATATGCTTTCAAACCTAATGGCTTCACTGAGTTTCAATGATGTCACACAACAAACTCACATTATTGATGCTATTTCGCAAATCTATGCTCAACTAAACCAATCCCGAGCCCGCTTACAACAAAAACGAAAATCACAAAGCAGTGTGGAGACTGTCGCACAATTTGGTGCACAATTCCGGCTGTTTAGCCAAGGCATTACCAATGCACTGTCTCTTGCCACTGACCCTGAACGTTGTGATGATCAGCTATCAAGATTACTCGTTCAGTTAGAGGAGCTCGAAAGCCAATTTAGCAGTCATGATGAATTTCTTGATGATATCTTGGCTAAGCGGGAAGAATTACTCGAAACCTTTGAATCTCATAAACAAGTTCTTATTGATGATCGCCAACAACGTGCACAAAATTTAGTCACAGCAGCCGATCGTCTACTAGATAGCCTGCAACGACGAACAACTCGTTTACAGTCTCAAGACGAACTCAATGCCTTCTTTGCTTCCGACCCTCTCGCAATTAAAACGCGTGAAATAATTGAAAAATTAAGGGAAATTAACGATAACGTTAAAGCTGATGATATTGATGCACGACTCAAATCCTCTCGGGACCAAGCTATTCGAGTTTTACGCGATAAAACAGATATTTTTGAAGATGGTGGGAATGTCATTAAACTCGGACGTCACCGGTTCAGTGTCAATACCCAAGAGCTGGACCTCACCATTTTACCGAAAAATGAACAACTATGGCTTTATCTCACAGGGACAGATTTCCAAGAACCAATAGAAAATGAACGACTATCACAGCTCAAACCCTATTGGAGCGCCTCATTAGAATCTGAATCTGATACAGTTTACCGCGCTGAATACCTTGCTTATTCAATTATCTATGCTGCAACAAAACGCCAAGAAGGGCTAGATTTTGACATACTAAAAAACGCGTTAGCATCAACGGAAAAACTTGAAAAGATTGTCCGTGATTTTGCAAATCCACGCTATAAAGAAGGTTATGAAAAAGGTATTCATGACCACGATGCCGTTGCTTTACTGAAAAAACTAATACCAATCGGTGAAGGTGCAGATTTATTACGGTATAGCCCAACAGCTCGTGCTATCGCAGCGATTTATTGGCGGCAAGTTCAAAACGACGATTTTCCTGCACTATGGCCTGAACGAGCAAGAACAGCCATGAATATTCACCAGTTATTCCATAATGACAATGCATTACTTGACCTACAAGCCGAAATTGAAGCTGGAATTAGCTTGTTTTTACAAGATAACCCCATTCAATGTCAAACCTATGAGCAAACTCAAGCTGCTGAATACCTTAGCTTTGCACTAGCAAGAACCCCGATAGAACTCGTCTATAGCAAATACGCGAGGGAGTTAGTTTTAGCACTCCAAAGCCGCTTAGAAGAAGCTCATATGTGGGTTGATTTTAATCGCTCACAACAAAATTTAGGGACTCGTTACGCCCAGCGCTGGTCATTAGTTCAAAACTGGTTACAAGGGCTGTGCTCGACCCCTGAATTTGCACATCTTGTTCCATACATACCGGGTGCTATTGCCATTATTATCTTAGATAAAGTAGCTTCAGCACGCTTTAGTGAAGTTGATCTTTACTTTAAAGTTAACGGGTTACTTGGTGAACACCCGACTATTGAAAACCAAACTCTATCATTGAGCTTAGATAACTACTTCAGTCGGATGCGCGGACAACGGAAACGTTTTATTCCTGAATTTCGTCAATATCAATCCCTGCGCCAACAGATTGTTACTGAAGAGCGTAGCCGTTTAAAACTGCATGAATATAAAGCAAAACCATTAAGTTCTTTTGTGCGTAACAAGCTGATAAACGATGTCTATTTACCTATCATTGGCGATAATATGGCAAAACAAATTGGCGCTTTAGGGGAAGGTAAACGCACAGATCTCATGGGGCTGCTATTAATGATTTCACCTCCCGGATACGGTAAAACCACCTTAATGGAATATGCCGCTGATCGTTTAGGGCTCATTTTTATGAAGGTCAATGGTCCTGCACTTGGCCATGATGTACTCTCTCTTGACCCTGAACAAGCACCTAATGCAACAGCAAGACAAGAGTTAGAAAAACTCAATCTAGCCTTAGAAATGGGTAATAATGTCATGTTATACATCGATGATATTCAGCACACCCACCCTGAGTTTTTGCAAAAATTTATATCCTTATGTGATGGAACAAGGCGAATTGAAGGCGTTTGGAAAGGCAAAACCAAAACGTATGACATGCGGGGTAAAAAATTCTGCGTCGTGATGGCGGGTAACCCCTATACCGAGTCAGGGGAAGTTTTCCGAATTCCTGACATGCTTGCAAACCGCGCCGATATTTATAACCTTGGTGAAGTATTAGGCGGTATGGATGAAGCATTTGCTCTGAGCTATATCGAAAACAGCCTGACATCAAACCCAGTATTAGCCCCTCTTGCATTACGAGACCTGAACGACCTGTACTTATTTGTCGATAAATCAATGGGGAAATCTGTCTCTACCAACACTTTAAGTTACCCATATTCTGACGCAGAAATTAATGAAATTACTTCGGTAATCAGTAAATTAATCAAACTACGGTATGTTGTATTGAAAGTAAATCAACACTATATCGCCAGTGCTGCGCAATCCGATAAATACCGAACAGAACCTGCATTTCGCTTGCAAGGTAGCTACCGTAATATGAATAAACTCAGCGAAAAAGTCTCTTCTGTTATGAATGATGATGAACTGGAAAGGGTACTGGATGACCATTACCTTGGAGAAGCACAACTTTTAACGACTGGCGCAGAAGAAAACTTATTAAAACTTGCAGAGTTACGTGGCACGTTAACAGAAAAAGACGCAGCACGTTGGCAACAAATTAAGAAAGACTTTATGCGTAATAAGGCTCTTGGCGGTGATAATGCAGATATTGGTGATCGCGTTGTGGGGCAATTGGCCTCATTAGTCGAAAGTGTTCAAGCGCTTGGTAACCCCTAATGAACTATTTACAAGGGCATCCTCGCATTAAACTATTAGTCTGTATTGTTGCAATTTTTATTATTGCTCAACTAATTAACAGTTTAACCGCGGGGGGACTCATTCAATTTGGTCTCATTCCTCGCACTGAATGGGGGTTATTAGGTATCTTCTTTGCCCCATTTATCCATGGCAGTTGGCAGCATTTAATCAGTAACTTACCCCCATTTATCATCTTAAGTGCGCTATTACTGCATCGCACCATAAAAGCTTACGTATTGGCATCACTGTTTATCATCGTTGCTGGGGGTTTAGCTGTTTGGTTATTTGGCCGAAATGCAGTTCATATTGGTGCCAGTGGCTGGGTTTTTGGGTTATGGGGCTTACTCATCGCCCAAGGTTTTTTCCGTCGAAACTGGGTTGATATAGCTATCGCGTTATTAGTGCTATTCTATTTTGGCACAATGGCCAGCGGCTTGTTACCTACTCACTTATACATCTCAACAGAGTCACATATAGCCGGGGCTATTGCTGGAGTTATCTATGCATGGCTAAGTCATCATTACCATAAAAAAAACAGCAATCACTCACCTTAAAATAGTATCCAATACAGTTATGACACATTTTTTGTAATTTATTTAAATTTATGTATCCTTTTCTGTGATCGTGATTCACATATTAACAATTAACCATAAATTAACCATTTATTAACAACATAATAATGCTAGTCTCAAAAAAATAATAACAACATGAGACTCAATAAATGAAAAAACACCTCATCTCTACCGCTATTGTTTTAAGTTTAAGTTCACTACCACTCTCATCATTTTCTCAGTCAATTCAAATTAAAATTGAACGAGATAACTATGGTGTTCCTCACATCTATGCGAATGATACTTATAGCCTTTTCTATGGATATGGCTATGCTGTGGCACAAGACCGATTATTCCAAATGGAAATGGCTAAACGCAGTACCCAAGGAACAGTTTCCGAAGTATTAGGTAAAGATTACATTTCTTTTGATAAAGAAATCAGAAATAACTATTGGCCTGATTCCATCCACCAACAAATCACACAACTGTCCCCTCAAGAACAAGATATTTTGCAGGGTTATGCGGATGGCATGAATGCATGGATTAAACAAATCAATGCTAAACCAGATGACTTAATGCCTAAACAGTTCATTGATTATGGTTTTTTACCATCCCAATGGACGAGTTTTGATGTTGCGATGATCATGGTCGGTACAATGGCAAACCGCTTTTCAGATATGAATAGTGAAATTGATAATCTAGCATTACTCACTGCGCTTAAAGATAAGTATGGTGAACAAATGGGAGTGGCGTTTTTTAACCAAATTAATTGGCTTAATAACCCCAACGCACCGACAACAATCTCATCAGAAGAATTCACCTATTCAAATTCACAAAAAACAAAAAATATAGCGCAATTGAATCAAATTAGTGATTACCGACTTACTGCTCCCATGTTTGAACGCACGGCAAAAGATGCAACAGGAAAATTAATAGCGCTTTCTTCCCAGGAAAATAATGCGTTAATCGCTAAACAATATGAACAAAGCGGTGCTAATGGCCTCGCAGGGTACCCAACCACCAGTAATGTTTGGCTTGTTGGAAAAACAAAAGCGTCTGGTGCAAAAGCCATTTTACTTAATGGCCCACAGTTTGGTTGGTTTAACCCTGCCTATACATACGGTATAGGGTTACATGGAGCCGGGTTTAATATTGTTGGAAATACACCGTTTGCTTATCCCGCTATTTTATTCGGTCATAATGGGCAAATTTCTTGGGGCTCTACAGCGGGTTTTGGTGACGGCGTTGATATTTTTGCAGAACAAATTTCACCTGAAGATCCAAATAGCTACTTCCACCAAGGGCAGTGGAAACAAATGCTATCGCGCCAAGAGACATTATATGTGAAAGGTGAAAAACCCATTACTTTTAAAGTATACCGCACTGTGCATGGTAATGTGGTCAAGCGTGATAATACCACTCACACCGCATACAGCAAAGCTCGCGCATGGGATGGCAAAGAGCTTACATCCTTAATGGCTTGGGTAAAACAAGGACAGGCGCAAAACTGGCAGCAATGGCTAGACCAAGCACAAAACCAAGCACTGACGATTAATTGGTATTATGCGGATAAAAACGGAAATATTGGTTATGTACATACCGGGCACTACCCTGAACGCCAAACTAACCATGACCCCCGTTTACCCGTATCAGGTACGGGAGAATGGGACTGGAAAGGGATGCAACCCTTTGCAAATAATCCTAAAGTTTATAATCCCAAATCCGGTTACATCGCTAACTGGAATAACTCCCCAGCTAAAAATTACCCCGCTAGCGACTTATTTGCCTTCTTATGGGGAAGTGCAGATAGAGTGACAGAAATCGATAACCGCATTGAAGCCTATGATAAATTAACAGCTGATGATATGTGGACGATTTTACAGCAAACTAGCCGTGTCGACCTCAATCATCGCTTATTTACCCCATTTTTAGCTCAAGCGACACAAGGTTTTCCGTCAAATGACAATACCGTCAAATTAGTCTCCTTGCTCCAACAGTGGGATGGTATAAACCAGTTATCAGGTGATGGAAAACACTATGTTCATCCAGGGTCTGCAATCCTCGATATTTGGTTAAAAGAAATGCTTAAAGCCACTCTAGGCCAAACGATCCCCGCACCATTTGATAAATGGTATCTAGCAAGTGGTTATGAAACGACACAAGAAGGCCCTACAGGGTCTTTAAATATCAGTACAGGCGCAAAATTACTGTATGAATCTCTCTTAGAAGATAAATCGCCAATACCCCAGCCTATCGATTTATTTTCAGGACAATCGCGGAATGATGTAATTAGAAAAGCACTGAATGCGACCTACCAAAAAATGAGAAAAAAATACGGTGATAACCCAGCTAATTGGCAAACACCCGCCACAGCATTAACCTTCCGTGAAAATAATTTCTTTGGTGTGCCACAAGCCTTACCTCAAGAAAATTTCCATCAAAATGAATACCATAATCGGGGAACTGAAAACGACCTAATTGTGTTTACCGAAAAAGGGGTGAGTGCATGGGACATTGTTGCTCCAGGGCAAAGTGGCTTTATTTCCCCGCAAGGAAAACCTTCACCTCACTACCAAGACCAACTCTCTTTATACCAGCAGTTTGGTAAGAAACCGTTATGGCTTGATAACGAAGAGCTAGCACCACATATAGAGTCAACTGAAACATTGATGATTGAGAGATAATACTATTACTAAACTAAATACCAAGGTGTCTTGGTATTTAGTTATTAACCTTTACACGATAGACACAACGCCCTGCGCCATTTAATAAGTACTGTTCACGCTCAATGCTAGCGTCATCACCCACAATATCACTGAACAACGCCAATTCCGAACGACAAAAATTTTGGCAAGCAGTGGCTGCGGCACAAATTGGACAATGGTTTTCGATAAACAACCAACTGTCATCATCTTGTTCAACCTTCGCCATATACCCTTCTTCGCTACGCACTTCAGCCAACGCCTCAAGCCGCTCAGCTAACGGTAAATTTTTACAACGCGCAAAATATTTTTCTCGGCTTTCCGCTTCCCTTTGGATAATCAGCTTCTCTAGTCCTTCATCACCAAAAATAGTACGAACAGAATCAATCAATTGAAGAGCAAGTTGCGCGTGAGTATCCGGAAAACGTTGATGCCCTAACTCTGTTAATACCCAATTTTGCCGAGGGCGCCCAGCCCCTGTTTGCGATAAGCACTGCTCCCCCTCAACTAACCCCAACGAAGTCAGTTTTTGAATGTGTTGCCTTGCTGCTTCCCCTGTCATATTTAAATCATTTGCGATCACTGCGGTAGAAATAGGCCCTTTTGTTTTGATACAAAAAAGAACCTTATCCACGGCCTGTGTTAGATTTAGATTATCAAAGTAATTACTTGCATTAATCATTATGCGACTCTATTATCCAAGCTGTTACTTGGATAATACCTCTTTTTCCACCATTCCGTCTAGCGGGTCTCTCTATGAGCAATGAAACATCAACCGTACCTCAAGCCAAG
Organism: Providencia rettgeri; assembly: GCA_900455085.1. NCBI lineage: Bacteria > Pseudomonadati > Pseudomonadota > Gammaproteobacteria > Enterobacterales > Morganellaceae > Providencia > Providencia rettgeri. The sequence goes on from UGTZ01000001.1 coordinate 28,455, forward strand.
TGGGCTGATTTACTCAGTGGCGCCAACGCATTACTCACTATTGCCTTAACTGGCGGAGTAGCACTACATGCTATCAATATTTATATCGTAACAACCATATTGCCCAGTGTCGTTAACGATATTGGCGGCCTTGAATATTACGCATGGAATACCACTTTATTTGTGGCAACATCTATTGTCGGCTCTGCCCTTTCTAGTAAAGTATTAGACAGTTTTGGGCCTAAATTTTCTTATTTATTCGCGCTTATTCTATTTTCTTTAGGGTCTATTTGGTGCGCAGCTTCCCCATCAATGTTGGTATTACTAGGCGGGAGGGCATTACAAGGACTTGGTGGCGGTATTTTATTTGCTCTTAGCTATGCATTAATTCGCATTGTTTTTACTGAAAACTTATGGTCTCGAGCCATGGGTGTTGTTTCAGGTATGTGGGGAATAGCAACACTCTGTGGCCCTGCAATTGGTGGTATTTTTGCTGAAAGTGGCCACTGGCGTTGGGCGTTTTGGGCTTTACTTCCTGTCGCGGTTTTTCTAGCGCTCATTGTCATCAATCAACTCCCTAAAAAACAAACTCAAGCACCAAAACCCAGTAAAATTCCATTCTTAGCGATTTCTCTGTTAGTGATATCCGTTCTTGCTATCTCAATTGGAAGTTTGTCCGATAGTTTATTCATGAACCTTATTGGTTTGTTAATTGGCCTAGCCATACTGCTGACAATTGCCTTATTCGATGGTAAAAATGACAAACGTTTATTACCAACAGGAGCCTATTCACTCAAGAATCCCTTGGCGTCATATTTTTAACCATGTGTTTGTTAGTTGGTGGCATGACAACCGAAATTTATGTCCCTTATTTCTTACAAACCATCCATTTGTTTTTCTCCGCTCACAGCCGGTTATTTAACTGCAATAATGGCAGCGGGTTGGACCATTGGGGCACTCTTTAGCGCCAATAGAACAGGGGCTATTGTTATCCGAATTATTCGAACAGGCCCGGTCATCATATTTATTTCTTTAATTGTACTTGCTGTTCTAACGCATAATCAACAGCTTATCGAATCATGGCCATTATTCATTATTTATCTCATCGCCATGGCTGGGGTTGGTCTAGGAATTGGCGTGTGTTGGCCTCATCTCGTACTACGTGTTTTTAAGAATGCGCCAGAGGGTGAGGAAAATCTCGCATCATCTTCAATTATTACCATTCAATTGTATGCAACCGCGCTATCTGCCGCCTTAGTAGGAGTCGTCGTCAATAATAGCGGGTTAATTAGCCCTGGAGGGATCGCGGGAGCACAGCAAGCTTCAATCTGGTTATTTGCTCTATTTGCAATTAGCCCATTACTCGCAACCGTATTAATCCGCAAAATAAGATAAAAAGAGTACAAGGGAGCAAAAGCTCCCTTCAGACTGCTGACAAACATATTATGTTTAGCAGCAAGTCTAATCGGTTTTGAAAATAAACTAGGAAAATCAATTTATTGATTTTCGGCTGATAACACAAAGTGGGAAAAACCACGCTTTTATCCCGCTTTGTCAACAACCTCAAGGGAGCAAAAGCTCCCTTGAGGTCAAATCACCTAGTTTAGTTCGTTAATGCCTTTTTAGAGCGTAAAAAATAAGGCAGAACAATAATACTGATCAGCAAGACAAAAATAGTTGCCACCATCACCCCTAAGAAAGCATGATCAAAGGCAATATTGGCCTGATTTATCAACGCAGATGCATTATTTGCTGGTAGTGACTCAGAAACTAATAAGGCCTCATCAATACTATCATAAACTTTATCACTGACTGTTAAGCCTTCAGGTAATGAGAGTTTCAAAGTATAAATTGCACTCATTAGTCCCCCCATAAAGGTTACACCTAAGACACTACCAATTTCATAAGCAATTTCTTCAATTGAAGCTGCCATACCTGCTTTTTCATCAGGGGCATTTAACATCACTGTCGTTGACGCCGTCGTGAATATCGCACCCAGGCCAAAACCAATAAGAAAGAGGAATGAAAGTAACAGAATACCTGTCGAGGTTTGGTACACCATCGTTAAACCAACGACACCAATTAACGTACAAGTAAACCCGAAAACAGTGAGTTTTATCTCACCAAATTTATGAAGGTACATACCTGCCAATGGTGCAGCTATCACTGAAGCCAATGGAATTGGAATGATATATAAAGCCGCTTCAAATGGCGTATAACCCAAAACCAGCTGTAAACGTTGGCTTAGTAATAATTCAACACCAACGATAACCACGATAGATAACACAGCCATTATCAGCCCTGCATTGAATTTAGGATGCTTTAATAGCGTAAAATCAATCATTGGGGATATTGATTTAACTTGTCGATTTCTAAATACCACCAAAAAGAAAACACCAATAACGCCTGAAGCCCATACCGCAGGCCAGTCTGTATAAGGTTTTCCGAGCTCCTTCAACGCATAAATAACACCAATTAAGCCAATTAAGACTAAAATAGAACCGAAAATGTCGATTTTTTTGTCGCTGTTACCACCACACTTAGGGATCAAGTAACACGCAAACGGAATAACCAATAAAACGACTGGAACATTAATTAAAAAAACAGAGCCCCACCAAAAGTGGTTAAGTAAGATACCGCCGATCAAAGGGCCAATTGCCGCACCACCAGATGCAACCGCAGACCATATTCCAATAGCTAATGCCCTTTCTTTTGGGTCTAAAAAAACATGCCTGACAATAGCAAGGGTGGCAGGCATACTTACCGCTGCACCAACAGCTAAAAAGCACGAGACAAAATCAAACTTGTTGCTGTTGGTGAAAAAGCAGCACACAACGAGGCTAAACCAAATAACGGTAGCCCCAATAAAAACATTTGCTTGTGACCGACTTTATCACTTAGCATCCCTGCAGCAGGTAATAACCCAGCGACCACCAGTGGGTAAGCATTCATTATCCACAGTTTTTCAGATGACGTAGCGCCTAAATCATGGGTTAATTTAGGTAACGCGGTATACAGTACAGTGACATCAATAACGATAAGAAACAGTACACTTGAAACTAATAGAAGCACTATCCAGCGCTTATAATCGGTTAACATAAAATTCTCTCAATGAGTTTATTTGATCATGATTTTTGTGCTGATCGTGCTACAATATAAATCCATACGTACGTATTGAAAAGAGGTTTTTCTAAATGGGACGTCAACGAACAATCGATAGAGAAAAATTACTTGATGCCGCTGAAGATATTGTTCTACAACAAGGTGCTACCGCTCTCACTATCGATGCAGTTGCCAAAGCGATGGGGATCTCCAAAGGCGGTGTTCAGTACTGTTTTGGCAATAAAGATGCCTTAATTGATGCGATGTTTGAGCGTTGGGGTCAGTCTTATGATGAAGTTTTTAATCAAGTGACTCTGCAAGATAACTCTCCTGAAGGGCAAATTTTTGCTCATATGCAAGCTACCCACCAGCACGATAAAGTCGCCATGGCAAAAGGAGCCGCCTTAATGGCATCCTTATTACAAACCCCTGAATACCTGGAAAGTACACGTACTTGGTATCGTGAACGCCTTGCGAGACTTGATACTTCAACAGAAAAAGGCAAACAAGCAAGAATTGTTTTTCTAGCAACTGAAGGCGCTTTTATGCTGCGCTATATGGGGTTCATGGAAATTAATGATAATGAATGGCAATCTATATTTAGTGATTTGGAAAATTTATTAAAGGGTTAGCCTTAGTCTCTTTTTTTGATATAGATAATGACTCCACTCCAATAAAATAATTATAAACCAAATGGAGATCATTAAAAATGAACATAGATAGATTAAAATATTTTATAGAAATAAATAATAACAATAGTATTATTAATAATAAAAAATCATTCAGCTACAATATAAAAGAAAAACCCATCAACACTAACTGTGTCTCTTTATTAAAGATGAAATTTGAAAAGATAGATACAAACACAAAAAATTTAAAAAATACACACACAAATAAAGCACAAAACCTCATAAAAAAAGAATCATTAGAATACGATATTAGCGCATTTAAAAATGATTTAATGAAAAAAAACCTTTATTTTATTTATAGTTCACCAAACTCAAAAAAAATAGAGTTAATACACAATCATAATGAAAACAAAATAAATAGTGAAAATGCAATTTTTATCAATATGTTTGATTTATTAAAAAATGAACCGGATGGTTCCATATATAAAATAAATAATTATATCATCAAAATAACCAATAAAAACAAAAAACTAACAATAAATGATAATCGATTTACTCACAACATCACTTTAAAAAATGGGAAAGACATATTAATAGAAAGATATAATAAAAAAAGTAAATTTTCATTTTAATAAAGAATAACCCGGCAAAAACAGATTGTCGGGTTATTCTTACCATCAGTATATTACGGATTTATTTCCCAATACATTTATATATTTAATTTAAATAACAAACACTAAAAATAATAATTAAGGTGGATTTAAGAAGAAATAATAATACTTAATTTTATCATTCTTGGTGCTGATATTATTTTAAAATTATCTAGTATGAAAAATGTGTTTTACTTTCCTATGCAGCAAGATTAGGTGATTGAATCATTAAGACATAAAATCAGTTTTAATGATTCAAGAAAATCCCCTTATCATCGTCAGTTATAATTTGTTTTAACGATTTATGAATACCGCCATCATCTGTTTGCAAGATAAATACAAATAAAACCTGACAAAGTACCGATTGAGGGCAATGACGAGGCCGATATTTTGAATAGGGAGACCATCCATTAGCTAGATACCTTTCATGCATTCGCTTCATTGCATCAACAACAGAGTTCGCAGCTTGCCCTTTGTTTATTTTAGTCGATTTTTTTTGGTGATACACAAAAGCATCAGTAACCGTTTTAGATATAATATAGAAAACTTGCCCAACAGATAAGTTTTCTAATAAATAGGTGATGTTTTTTGTTGTTTTTTCACCAATCAGAAAAGATGTAAAATTATATTCATCCATTTCATAATTTAAATAAAAAAAACACTCAAATAGATTGTTTTTCTTGCATAACTCAATTAGTGATTTTTTATTTTCTTGTAAGTAATAGATATTGGCTAATTTTAGCTCTAGTAGATCAATAATCGTAGATAAACTATTAGTTTCTTTAAAAATAACTTCCCAGCACATAAATATATTATTAAAATAAATATAATCTTCACTAACACTTATATACTTTAAATTAGTAACTGAACTTACTGCAATCACACCTGCAGTATAAAGCTGTTCTATGATTAACAGGTCAAACTTATAATTCGGTGTTAATTTTTTATACCTTTGATTATCCAGGCTATCTAAATACATTAGATTTTCATCAGCACAACACCGTATAAGTGCAAGTAAAAAAACACTATTTTCAAAAGAAAGATCATTGATACTTAAAGCATTTTCTTTTTTAAAAAAGAATAGATTATCAATATATTCAATTTTTTCTTGCCTTTCTTTTTCATTCTCTATACGAATACAATCAACACAAATATGTTCAAAATTACTTAATTGTGAAAAATGGCTTCTATCTCGTAAAAATTCTATTTCACCACATGACACACATTTTAATTTTAAACAATAAGCTTTGCAGCTTTTAGCCACAATAGCTTTTATTTCTTTAGATTTTAATTGTGTTTTTTCTTCTATCTTAATCATTGAATATGAAAAATCGGCCATTTTCTTCAAGCTGCCAATATAGTTGGCATACAAATTCATATTCCTTATCAATAATATCAATAAATATAATTTCCATATGTTTATTTCCTTGTTTTTTATTATGTTATATTAAAAAAAACAAAAAATAGAAATTATATTTTGACAAAAAAAATAAAAAGGCTCATTACGGTTAAATAATGAGCCCTTTATTAATCAATTTATTGATTACTCAACTGTCACCGACTTCGCCAAGTTACGGGGTTGGTCTACGTCTGTACCTTTAATCAATGCAACGTGATAAGACAACAGTTGCAGAGGAACGGTGTAGAAAATAGGTGCGATGAGCTCTTCAACATGAGGCAGCGAAACAATTTTCATATTTTCACTGGCTTCAAAGCCCGCATCATGGTCAGCAAATACATACAGCAAACCACCACGCGCACGAACTTCCTCGATGTTTGATTTCAGTTTTTCTAACAATTCATTGTTAGGTGCAACGATGATAACAGGCATGTCAGCATCAATTAACGCTAATGGGCCGTGCTTTAATTCACCAGCGGCATACGCTTCCGCGTGAATATATGAAATTTCTTTTAATTTCAATGCCCCTTCAACGGCAATAGGGAACTGATCACCGCGGCCTAAGAACAACGCGTGGTGTTTATCTGAGAAATCTTCTGCTAATGCTTCGATAACTTTATCTTGCGATAACATGCTTTCAATACGCGCAGGCAATGCGTGTAGAGCGTGAGAAATGTTTTCTTCGAGCTCAGGGTTGGCGCCTTTCAAGCGGCCCATATACGCCACTAGCATCAGTAAGACAGTTAGCTGAGTAGTAAACGCTTTAGTGGATGCCACACCAATTTCAGCCCCTGCTTTGGTCATCAGGGCAAATTCAGATTCACGTACCAGTGAAGAGCCCGCAACGTTACACACTGCTAAAGAGGTCAAATAGCCTAATTCTTTAGATAAACGCAGGGCTGCGAGTGTATCTGCGGTTTCACCTGATTGAGACAGTGTTATCATTAAACTGTTTTTACGGTGTGCAGGGTTGCGATAACGATACTCAGAAGCAATTTCCACATCACAGGGAATACCGGCCAAAGACTCAAACCAATAACGAGCCACCATGCCAGCATTGTAAGATGTTCCGCAAGCTACGATTTGGATATGTTCAACTTGAGATAAAATTTCACTCGCACGAGGGCCTAATTCGCTTAAATCGATACCATTGTCTTTGCTAAAACGCCCTTCAAGGGTGTTTTTAATCGCCATCGGCTGTTCATAAATCTCTTTTTGCATGTAATGACGGTAAACGCCTTTATCGCCCGCATCATATTGAACGTTTGATTCAATTTGCTCGCGATCAATAGCTTCACCATTTTTATCAAAAATACGAACAGTACGACGAGTAACTTCGGCAACATCCCCTTCTTCAAGGTAAATAAAGCGACGAGTCACAGGCAACAATGCTAATTGGTCTGATGCTAAGAAGTTTTCACCCACACCTAAACCAATAACCAATGGGCTACCAGAACGTGCGGCAACTAATAATTCAGGAATACGACTATCCATAATTACCGTACCATAAGCACCGCGTAATTGTGGGATAACACGTTGAACCACTTCCACCAGCGAGCCCCCCTTTTGTTGTTCATGGTGAACAAGATGGGCAATCACTTCAGTGTCAGTTTCTGAACTAAAGACATAACCGAGTTTTTTCAGTTCATCTTTCAGTTCTAAATAGTTTTCAATAATGCCGTTATGAACAACAGCAATATAACCAGAGGTATGTGGGTGAGCATTACGTTCACTTGGAATACCATGAGTCGCCCAACGGGTATGTGCAATCCCCGTTCCACCCGATACTGGGTTTTTCTCCGCTTCTTCCGCTAACATTTGCACTTTGCCGACTTCACGTAAGCGTTGCAAATGACCTTCGTGATCAACTACAGCCATACCCGCTGAGTCATAACCACGATATTCAAGACGACGAAGACCTTCTAACAGAATTTCTGCAATATCACGTTGTGCAACAGCACCTACAATTCCACACATATTTTTTTGATTCCTAGACAAAAGGTTTCTTTCTTGAGAAACCTTTATTTGTCGCAACCTAATTGTTGTACAGTTTTCACTGTTCCCCAGCCTTGTAGAAAACGGGGATATTATTTTTATATTGCTACCTTAGGTAACTATTTTAATTTTCGCTATTTAAATAGCTTTTTTATCATAGAAGAGATAACGCTACCTCTCCTCAATATTTACTTATTTTTTCTTAACTGGACGTTGCCAGTTTTTAATATGCATTTGCTTTACACGGCTGACAACGAGTTCGTCTTCATTCACATCACGAGTTACCGTCGTACCAGCGCCAATTGTTGCACCTTTTGCTACAGAAACAGGAGCAACTAATTGAGTGTCTGAGCCTACAAATACATCATCACCAATAACGGTTTTGTGTTTATTGGCGCCATCATAATTACAAGTGATGGTACCTGCGCCAATATTGACGTTATCACCGATTTGAGCATCGCCTAGGTAACTTAAATGACCCGCTTTAGAACCTAAACCTAAAGAGGCATTTTTCATTTCGACGAAATTACCGACGTGTGCTTTGGCTGCTAATTTAGCACCTGGACGTAAACGCGCAAAAGGACCAACCGTACATTCAGCTGATAATTCAGAGTTTTCTATGACTGAATACGGGCTAATCACTGAGTTATCACCGATTACACAGTCTTTCAAAATACAGCCAGATTGAATATGTACGTTATTCCCTAATGTAACGTTACCTTCGATAATCACGTTAGTATCAATAATAATATCGCGACCATGAGTTAGATTTCCGCGCAGGTCAAAACGTGCAGGGTCAATCAACATCACACCGGCTAATAACAGTTTTTCCGCTTGTTCTTTCTGATAAACTCTTTCTAACGCAGCCAGCTGTAGGCGGTTATTCACCCCTTCCATCTCACTTAAATGTTTAGGATGAACGGTTGCAATTTTATTACCTTCTTTATGTGCTAATGCAATAATATCAGTAATATAATATTCGCCTTGCGCGTTATCGTTGTTCAGCTGTGCCAACCAACGTTTGAAATCTTTACCACTGGCAACCATAATCCCAGTGTTAATCTCTTGGATTTTACGTTGCTCTTCAGTCGCATCTTTTTGCTCGATAATACCGACAACTTCATTATTTTCACGAATGATGCGGCCATACCCTGTTGGGTTATCTAAAATAACCGTCAGCAAGCCAATACCACCTTCTGGCTTCACGTCAATTAAGCGATCTAGGGTATCTTTAGCAATTAACGGTACATCGCCATATAGCATGACAATATTTTCATCGTCTTGGAAGCTTGGCGCTGCTTGTTGCATCGCATGGCCAGTGCCGAGCTGTTCGGCCTGTAATACCCAATTGAGGTTTTGCTCACCCAGTTTTTCTTTCAGTAAATCACCGCCATGTCCGTATACCAGATGAATATCTGATGCACCAATGGATTTTGCTGTATCTATAACATGCTGAACCATTGGTTTGCCTGCAAGCAAATGCAAAACTTTAGGTAGCTCTGAATACATCCGTGTGCCTTTACCGGCAGCTAAAATCACGACACTTTTTCTTTGCACAGTCATTTTTCCTGAAACTCCAACTTAGGGATGAAAGTAAACCTATTTCCTTTATAAATTACTACATATTTCGCTCAAATAAAAAAGCCAGTTAGACTTAACCAACTGGCTTTTTTTACTATACCGCTATCATTACATTAGCTTTTTAGTTAACTCGATGACTCGAAGTTTCGCTATTGCTTTTGCAAGTTCTGCTGATGCCTGAGCATAATCAACATCGCCGTGAGCTTTACGGACGTGTTCTTCCGCTTTGCGTTTAGATTCCACTGCACGAGCTTCGTCTAAATCTTTACCACGGATCGCTGTATCAGCGAGTACGATAACACCATTTGGTTGTACTTCTAAAATACCGCCGGAGAGGTAAATTAGCTCTTCTTCACCAAACTGTTTGGTAATACGTACCATGCCCGGTTTTATGGCAGTCAGCAGCGGGGTATGCTGCGGGTAAATCCCCAGCTCACCTTCACTACCTGTCACCTGAATTTTCTGTACCATGCCTTCAAACATTTGTTTTTCAGCACTCACTACAGTCAGGTGGTATGTCATTGCAGCTACCATATCAACCTCCTGTCAGCTGGATTAAAGCTTTTTCGCTTTTTCCACAGCTTCTTCAATGGTACCAACCATATAGAACGCTTGTTCTGGCAGGTGGTCGTAATCACCGTTCAGGATCCCACTGAAGCCACGGATAGTGTCTTTCAGAGAAACGAACTTACCTGGTGAACCGGTAAATACTTCAGCAACGAAGAATGGTTGAGACAGGAAGCGCTGGATCTTACGAGCACGAGCAACAACCAGTTTGTCTTCTTCAGACAGTTCATCCATACCCAGAATTGCAATGATATCTTTCAGTTCTTGGTAACGTTGCAGAATAGACTGAACGCCACGAGCAACATCATAGTGCTCTTGACCAACAACCAGTGGGTCAAGCTGACGGCTAGTAGAATCCAGAGGGTCAACCGCAGGGTAAATACCCAGTGATGCGATTTGACGGCTCAGAACAACTGTTGCGTCTAAGTGAGCAAAGGTAGTTGCTGGTGATGGGTCAGTTAAGTCATCCGCAGGAACGTAAACCGCTTGAACGGAAGTGATAGAACCCGTTTGAGTTGAGGTAATACGTTCTTGCAGAACACCCATCTCTTCCGCCAGCGTTGGCTGATAACCTACCGCTGAAGGCATACGACCTAACAGTGCTGATACTTCAGTACCTGCCAGTGTATAACGATAGATGTTGTCAACGAACAGCAGTACGTCACGACCTTCGTCACGGAATTTTTCAGCCATAGTCAGACCAGTCAACGCAACGCGCAGACGGTTTCCTGGTGGCTCATTCATCTGGCCATAAACCAGTGATACTTTATCCAGAACGTTTGAGTCGGTCATTTCATGATAGAAGTCGTTCCCTTCACGAGTACGCTCACCAACACCTGCGAATACTGAGTAACCTGAGTGCTCAATCGCGATGTTACGGATCAGTTCCATCATGTTTACTGTTTTACCAACACCCGCACCGCCGAACAGACCAACTTTACCACCTTTCGCGAATGGACAGATTAAGTCCATTACTTTGATACCGGTTTCCAGCAGTTCTGTTGAGTTAGCTAATTCTTCATAGCTAGGTGCAGCACGGTGAATTGACCAGCGCTCTTCTTCGCCGATATCACCTTTCATATCAATAGGTTGACCCAGAACGTTCATGATACGTCCTAAAGTTGCTTTACCTACTGGTACTTCAATTGGGTGCTCTAAGTTTACAACTTCTAAACCACGGCTCAGGCCATCTGATGTACCCATTGCGATACAACGGACAACACCACCGCCTAACTGTTGCTGAACTTCCAGCACCAGTTTTTCTTTACCGTTAACAACCTCAAGAGCGTCGTACACTTTTGGTACGTCATCTTGAGGGAACTCGACGTCCACAACGGCGCCGATTACCTGGATAATCTTTCCAGTAGCCATCTTGAATCCTCTACGTAATTCGTAAACCTAGCTGTTAAACCGCGGAAGCACCCGAAACAATTTCGGTAAGCTCCTGAGTAATGCTGGCCTGACGAGCTTTGTTGTAAACCAACTGCAACTCTTTGATCAGGTTTCCACCATTATCAGTAGCGGCTTTCATCGCTACCATTCGTGCGGCCTGCTCACTAGCCAGGTTTTCAACGACGCCCTGATAAACCTGCGACTCGATATAACGACGTAGCAGGGTATCCAGCAACGCCTTAGGATCGGGTTCGTAAATGTAATCCCAAGACTTCTTCTTCAGTGTTTCATCATTGCTTGCAGGCAATGGTAACAATTGAAGAATAGTTGGCTCCTGAGACATTGTATTGATGAACTTATTCGTCACCACATACAGTTTATCCAAACGCCCTTCATCATAGGCTTGTAGCATTGTGTTAACTGGACCAATCAAGTCCGAAAGCGTTGGGTTATCCCCCATTCCAGTAACTTGTGTCACGACATTGCCGCCCACAGAACCGAAGAATGATACCGCTTTAGAACCAATTAAAGCCAAGTCAACCTGAACGTTTTTCTCAGACCATGACTTCATATCTGCTAATAGTTTTTTGAACAGGTTAATGTTCAAGCCACCACACAGACCGCGGTCTGTTGAAACAACCAGATACCCGACACGTTTAACTTCACGCTCTTCGAGATATGGATGTTTATATTCCAGATTACCTAACGCTAGGTGACCAATCACACTGCGCATGGTTTCTGCATAAGGACGGCTGGCCGCCATGCGTTCCTGCGTTTTACGCATTTTGGACGCAGCGACCATTTCCATCGCTTTAGTGATCTTTTGTGTATTTTGTACACTTCCGATCTTGGAACGTATCTCTTTTGCGCCGGCCATTTCTGCTTCTCCTTATTAACCAGACGGCCCTAGGAACTGGGCCGAATAGTATTACCAGGACTGAGTTGCTTTAAATGATTCGAGCAGTTTTTTCAACTTGCCTTCGATATCATCGTTATAGCTACCAGCCGGGCCAATTTCGTTCATAAGGTCAGCATGCTCGCGCTGTGCAAAAGAAACTAAAGCAGCTTCAAACGCACCAATTTTAGCTAACTCAACATCATCCAAGAACCCACGTTCTGCCGCGAACAGAGACAGTGCCTGCTCTGCTACTGACATTGGTGCGTACTGTTTCTGTTTCAGCAGTTCAGTTACTTTCTGACCATGACTTAACTGTTTACGAGTCGCGTCATCGAGGTCGGAAGCAAACTGAGCAAACGCTGCCAGTTCACGATACTGAGCAAGTGCGGTACGGATACCACCAGACAGTTTCTTGATAATTTTAGTCTGAGCAGCACCACCAACACGAGATACTGAAATACCTGGGTTAACCGCTGGACGAATACCAGAGTTAAACAGGTTAGATTCCAGGAAGATCTGACCATCTGTAATCGAAATTACGTTTGTTGGTACGAATGCAGAAACGTCACCAGCTTGGGTTTCAATGATAGGCAGAGCTGTCAATGAACCTGTTTTGCCTTTAACTTCGCCTTTAGTAAAGTTTTCTACGTATTCAGCGTTAACGCGAGCAGCACGCTCAAGTAAACGTGAGTGCAGATAGAAAACGTCACCTGGGTAAGCTTCACGTCCCGGTGGACGACGCAGCAACAGTGAGATTTGACGGTATGCAACAGCCTGTTTAGACAGGTCATCGTATACGATCAGAGCATCTTCACCGCGGTCACGGAAATATTCACCCATCGCGCAACCAGCATATGGCGCTAAGTATTGCAGAGCAGCTGATTCAGATGCTGTAGCAACAACAACGATAGTGTTTTGCAGTGCGCCGTGCTCTTCCAGTTTACGAACTACGTTAGAAACGGTAGATGCTTTCTGGCCGATAGCCACGTACACACATTTGATGCCTGAGTCGCGTTGGTTGATGATTGCATCGATAGCCAAAGCAGTTTTACCTGTTTGACGGTCACCGATAACAAGCTCACGCTGACCACGACCGATTGGGATCATGGCATCGACTGATTTATAACCAGTTTGAACTGGTTGATCAACGGATTGACGGTCGATAACACCTGGCGCAATAACTTCTACAGGAGAGAAGCCATCGTTATCAACAGGACCTTTACCATCAATTGGTTGACCCAGTGTATTCACAACACGTCCTAGCAAGCCACGGCCTACTGGAACTTCAAGAATACGACCAGTACATTTAACTTTCATGCCTTCTGCCAAGTCGGCATAAGGACCCATAACGACCGCACCAACAGAGTCACGCTCTAAGTTCAGTGCGATAGCGTAACGGTTGCCAGGCAGCGCGATCATTTCACCCTGCATGACTTCGGCTAAACCGTGAATACGAATAATACCGTCATTAACGGATACAATCGTACCTTCATTGTGAGCTTCACTCACAACATCGAACTGAGCAATACGCTGTTTGATCAGTTCGCTGATTTCGGTGGAATTCAGTTGCATATGCTCCAGTCCCCTTAAGACTGCAAGACGTCAGTTAAACGCTCTAAGCGACCGCGGATACTCCCGTCAATAACGAGGTCTCCAGCACGAATGATCACTCCAGCAATAACAGACTTATCAATTTTGCAATTCAGCTTAACTTTGCGTGACAGACGTTTTTCCATCGCTGCAGAAATTTTAGCTGACTGCTGTTCACTCAGTTCGTTAGCAGAAATCACATCAACTTCAATGGTTGATTCCAGAGAGTCGCGCAATTGGATAAACTGCGTCAACACTTCTGGCAGCGTCGTTAAACGCCCGTTATCTGCCATAACACGAATCAGATTCTGAACATGCTCGTCAATTTCATCTCCACAAACAGAGATAAACGTTTTAGCTAATGTTTCTGGTGCAATAGAACCAGAAAGCAGCTCCCCAACCTGTTCATTGCGCGTCACCTCAGCGGTGAAGGCTAGCATTTCCTGCCATTTAGCAACAGCTTGGTTTTCCACAGCAAAGTCAAAAGCTGCTTTGGCGTAGGGGCGAGCTACAGTAGCAATTTCAGACATGCCCCTCCCTCCTTACAGTTCAGCGACTAGTTTATCAACGATGTCGCTGTTAGCAGCTTCATCCACGGAACGTTCGATGATCTTCTCGGCACCTGCGATAGCAAGCATCGCAACCTGTTTACGTAACTCTTCACGTGCACGTTTACGCTCAGCATCAATTTCAGCTTGCGCTTGTGCGACGATTTTTGCACGTTCTGCTTCCGCTTCTGCTTTTGCTTCATCAATCATTTGAACGCGTTGTTTATTCGCTTGTTCAATGATGACTTGAGCTTCAGCTTTCGCTTTTTTCAGTCGGTCGGTTGCGTCGGTTTGCGCCAGTTCCAGGTTCTTTTTAGCACGTTCTGCGGAAGATAAACCGTCAGCAATTTCTTTTTGACGTTTTTCAATGGCCGCCATAATCGGTGGCCATACATACTTCATACAGAACCAAACAAACAGGACAAACGCGATAGCCTGGCCGAGGATTGTTGCATTTAGATTCACAGACAATACCTCATATTCATTAGTGAATTAATGTTCTTACAGTGTTCCGTAACGTTAATTAGGCAACAGCGAACATTACATACAAGCCCAGACCAACAGCAATCATCGGAATAGCATCGACCAGACCCATTACGATAAAGAACTGTGTACGCAGCAGAGGAATTAAATCTGGCTGACGAGCAGCACCTTCTAAAAATTTACCACCTAGGATGCCGATACCGATCGCAGCACCGATCGCCGCTAAGCCCATCATCACAGCGGCAGCCATGTACAGCAGATCCATACTCAGGTTTTCCATGACAGTCTCCAGTTTGTTTCAGTTAATACAATTATTGATAAAATTAAATTAGTGTTCTTCAGATGCCATCGACAGATAGACAACCGTCAGAACCATAAAAATAAAGGCTTGTAGCGTAATAATCAGTATGTGGAAGATAGCCCAAGGTAGGCTTAACAACCACTGTGACCACCACGGTAGCAGAGCCGCGATAAGAATAAAGATCAATTCACCTGCATACATGTTACCAAACAGTCGCAGACCGAGTGATACAGGTTTTGACAGCAGGCTTACCCCTTCAAGAATCAAGTTGACTGGAATGAAAACAGGATGGTTAAAAGGCTGCATTGTGAGCTCTTTTGTAAATCCGCCAATTCCTTTCATTTTGATGCTGTAGAAGAGGATTAGGATAAACACACCAATAGCCATCGATAATGTGACACTAACATCTGCGGTTGGCACTGCACGTAATGCAGGTAACCCGAGATAATGCTCAGCAATATACGGAAGGAAATCAATTGGGAGTAAATCCATTAGGTTCATTAAGAATACCCAGACGAACACCGTTAATGCTAAAGGAGCAATAACTTTGCTCTTGCCGTGATACATATCACGGACTGAGTTATCAACGAAACCAATGATCAGTTCTATTGCAGTCTGTAACTTACCGGGTACGCCACTAGTCGCATTAACTGCAACTCTTCTAAATAGCCACAGGAACAGAGCCCCGAGAACTACCGAGAAAAAAAGCGAGTCAATGTTCAACGTCCAAAATGTTGGACTAGCGTGGGGATCGACCAACTTAAAGGTACTCAGGTCCAACTGAAGGTTTCTCAGATGGTGGCCTATGTAATCCTCTGTAGTCATCACTTCTCCTGATGCAGACATGATGCCTCTTACCCTTTTGTAGTTTAAAAATACTTACCGTTTAAAAACGGCTGGTGCAACAATCTGAACAATTAGCACCGCTAAATAGGTCAAACCCAGTGGTGTTAATGACGCTTTGAACACACCGAAAGCAACAACTAAGACAGCGATAGTTGTAACAACCTTTAGCCCTGCTCCTAATGCTAAGAACCAGGCAATGCGGACAGGTTCATCCTCTCCTTTTGCTTTCTGAAATTGTGCTAGCAGCATAAATACGATATTTGGTAACCAGCATGCTAACCCACCAGCAAGAGCAGAGGCCCCCCATTCTATACTATTTGCACAGAAAGCCCCACTGAGGATCACTAAAGTTATAAACTGAACAGACAACTGCTTTGCAGCGTGTTTGTTGTCATAAAGGGATACAGACATAACTTTTTGTTTACTCCCAGCTCTTCTCAGCCTCAGAAACGCTAAGTGTTGTATAAAACTGCCTTTGCGTAAATGTGTCAAGAGACAAAAACGTGCAAATTATACGGGCAGGCGAAATGAATTCAATCAGTAAGTAGCGAAAAGGTGAATAAATATTTAATTTTTTCGAGTTGGCGCAGAATTGTCGCTGTAATAATTAATAAATAGTTAATGAATTGCTGCATATATTCACATTAATGTGATAAATATCACATTTAGCTTTATTCTCTTTATTTATTCTTTCAACTTTACTGACAACAAAAAATAGATTTAATCTGTAAATCAAACAATTAAAGAAGTAGATTTTTAAGTTAAATTTAAAAGTGATAAATCAAATATTTCACTATTAACTATTTATCTAGCTAAATCGATTAAGTCAAAATTGCCAATTTCCCTATATTTTTTCTTTCAACACCTTATTTTTGAAACTTATTCGTTATTTTTATGTAAATAACACGTGAAATATAAATATTTACTCTCTAGCTAAAAACAAGAATAGCCGGTGCTTTGTAACACACCGACTATCGCTCTAAAAGACAAAATATTTTGACAGAAAGCAACTTTATTTTATAGAAACTTTAACCAAATGGCGCTGTTCATCAAGTTCAGGCACTTCAAGCTCTGTGATAGATTCAATCACAAAACCTTCTGGTAGCGCCATTTCATCATCACGAATGACACCTTTAAGTGCATAAAAACGACCGCCAGATGACGGTAAATGATGGCACCAACTCAGCATATCGTTCAGTGAAGCAAATGCGCGGCTAATCACCCCATCAAAACCATTTTCAACTGGGTACTCTTCAACACGCGATTGAACTGGTTCGATATTCGTTAGCCCTAGTTCATGTTGAACCTGTTTTAAAAAGCGTATGCGCTTCCCTAAGCTGTCCAATAAAACAAAATGGGAATCAGGCCGAACAATAGCTAAAGGAACGCCAGGTAGGCCTGGCCCCGTTCCTACATCAATAAATTTTGTTCCGTTGAGTTGACCGTTCACCACTATGCTGTCCATGATATGACGGATCAACATCTGTTGTGGGTCACGTACCGAAGTCAGGTTATAGGCTTTGTTCCATTTAGCTAATAACCCAACATAGTCAACTAACTGCTGTTTTTGCTTTTCCGTTAAGTCAATATCGGTTTTTGCTAACAATTGATTAAGTTTCGATAATAAATCCATGTTAAGCACTCCGGCGTAGCATGCCTTGTTTTTTCAGCCAAACAAGTAAGATAGAGATTGCTGCAGGCGTAATCCCTGAAATTCGTGATGCTTGACCAATAGATGTCGGTTTATGGTCGTTCAGTTTCGCCATCACTTCGTTCGACAACCCTTTTACTTGTTTGTAATCGAGGTCAACAGGCAACAAGGTATTTTCATTACGTAGTTGTCTTTCGATTTCTTCTTTTTGGCGAGCGATATAACCTTCGTATTTAACTTGGATTTCCACTTGATCCGCAGCTTGAGGATCGTCAATACCTGGGGCAAACAGGTTAAGCGAGGTTAGCATTTGATACGTCATTTCTGGACGACGCAGTAAATCTTCCCCATTTGCTTCTTTCGATAATGGAACGGTTAAAATTCCATCTATCTCAGTATGGTTATCTGATTTAGGATGAACCCAAATATCTTTTAAGCGTTGACGTTCTTTTTCAATCAGTTCAACTTTTTTATTAAAGTGAGCCCAACGTACGTCATCAACTAAGCCTAACTCTCGGCCTTTTTCAGTGAGTCGCAAATCGGCATTGTCTTCACGAAGCATCAAACGGTATTCCGCACGTGAAGTAAACATACGGTAAGGTTCTTTTGTCCCTAAAGTACAAAGATCGTCAACGAGAACACCGATATAAGCTTGGTCACGACGAGGGAACCAACCGTCTAAACCAAAGGCATGTTGTGCAGCATTAAGGCCCGCTAATAGCCCTTGAGCTCCGGCTTCTTCATAACCTGTTGTGCCGTTAATTTGGCCAGCAAAGAATAAACCTTCAATAAATTTACTCTCAAGCGTTTGTTTTAGATCTCTAGGGTCAAAGAAATCATACTCGATAGCATAACCAGGACGAATGATCCGTGCATTTTCCATTCCTTTCATGGAATGAACAATTTGCATTTGAACATCAAATGGTAAGCTGGTGGATATCCCGTTAGGATAAATTTCATTGCTCGTTAAGCCTTCTGGCTCTAAAAAGATCTGATGTGAGTCTTTATCTGCAAAACGCATGACTTTATCTTCGATCGAAGGGCAATAACGTGGGCCGATCCCTTCAATAACCCCTGCATACATAGGGCTACGATCTAGGTTATTTCTGATCACATCATGGGTTTTTTCATTGGTATAGGTGATATGACAAGGCATCTGTTGTGGATGTTGATCTTGTGAACCTAAGAATGAAAAAACGGGCATTGGGTCATCACCTAGCTGTTGAGCTAACTGACTGAAATCAATAGTTCTTGCATCAATACGTGGTGGCGTTCCTGTTTTTAAACGATTAACACGTAAAGGCAATTCTCTCAAACGTTGAGAAAGTGAAATTGAAGGGGGATCCCCTGCACGACCGCCACTGTAATTTTCTAAACCAATATGAATTTTGCCATCAAGGAAAGTACCAACGGTTAATACCACGGCTTTGGCTTTAAATTTTAAGCCCATACGGGTAATTGCCCCTGTAACTCGATTGTTTTCAACAAGCAAGTCTTCTACGGGTTGTTGGAAAATCATCAAATTAGGCTGATTTTCTAAAGCCATTCTGACAGCTTGGCGATACAGAACACGGTCAGCTTGAGCTCGGGTTGCACGAACAGCTGGCCCTTTGCTGGCATTTAATGTTCTAAATTGAATACCCGCTTTGTCTGTAGCGATGGCCATTAGACCACCTAGGGCATCAATTTCTCTAACCAGATGTCCCTTACCGATCCCACCGATGGCTGGGTTGCAAGACATCTGGCCCAATGTATCAATATTGTGAGTCAGTAATAGGGTTTGACGCCCCATACGTGCAGCTGCCATTGCTGCTTCAGTACCGGCATGACCACCACCAATTACGATGACGTCAAATTGCTCTGGATAAAACATGTGTGGACCTTAAACGTTAGAAAATGCGGATTGTGCATTTGAGGAGAGAATTCTACTCAAGTTTGAGGAAGAGACCAAGCTTTAGGTTTCCCCCTTATATAATATAAAGATCTTTTTATTTAAAGATCTCTTTATTAGATCTTTTATTAGGATCACCGGTTTCTGTGGATAAGTGGATTTTCACTTTAAAGATCATAAAACTGTAAAGGATCATATACTGTGAATGATCCGTGATCCATTTGCGTATAAGCTGGGATCAAAATGGGTACTTATACACAGGCCTTGGGAGCCTAAAAACTTATACTCTGGATAACTACGGGTTAATACCGGGATCTTCCCTGAGTTATCCACAGTTGATTGCTGATTTTTTAATCAAATCAGAGTTCGTTTGCCCAAATTTTAACCCATTCTCCTGCGGGATCTTCCGGTATTTCGTGTTGTTGGACATCAATTTCCAAACATTCACCGATCCTTTTAGCCCCTTGCTTGATTAATAACGCATCTATTTTGTGGATAGCACCACAGAAAGTGTCATATTCAGAGCTACCGATCCCAACAGAGCCAAATTGGACTTCGCTTAGATCAGGAGCGCTTTCTTCTATTGAATCAAAAAGAGGTTGAATATTTTCAGGCAGATCACCTGCACCATGTGTTGAGCTCACCACCAGCCATATGCCCTCAAGTGTTAAGTCATCAAGCTCTGGGCCATGTTGAATTTCAGTTTCATGACCGAGTTCTTCTAAAATCTCAGCCATGTGCTCGGCAACATACTCCGCACTGCCCATTGTACTGCCACTTATTAAGGTTACTTTTGTCATGGTGATTCTCTTTCACAATAATAGGGCGCTATTGTACGCTGTGAATGAGCTGGGATCTACCTGTGGATAATGTGGTTATATCATTTTTTTTCTACGGGTTGATTGTTCGTAAGATCGGGTTTTGTAAGGAGATCAGTGTTTCTGTGGATTGTATCTCATCAATGGTCTGAATTTTGTTGATAAGTACGTCTTGTAAAGAATCGATAGAACGGCACATGACTTTAATAAAAATGCTGTATTGCCCTGTTGTGTAGTACACCTCGACAACTTCTTCTAAGGCATCTAATTTTTTTAGTGCGGTTGGGTAATCTTTTGCACTTTTTAAAATAATGCCAATAAAGCAACAAACATCGAACCCTAATTGTTTTGGGTTTATATCAATACGTGTGCCTTTAATAATTCCTGCTTGCTTCATTTTTTCGACTCGGACATGAATTGTTCCGGGGCTAACAGCGAATTTTTTTGCTAATTCAGCATACGGTATGCGCGCATTTCCCATTAATTCGTGAAGTATGTCACGATCGAGATTATCGATTTGATAATTTTCCGGCATTATTTTACCTCTATTTTAACGATTCTTCATTTTTATACCTTTTTTTTTATTCAAAATAAACAGTAAAGGCTTTTTTTAATGATGGATATTGAATTTATACCTCATTTTGTTGCTTAATCTATACATCAGCTAACACAGCTAACAAATTATGGGAATAAATTATGGACAAGTCATTTATCGAACATCAGCAACAAATTAGTTTTGTGAAATCGTATTTCTCACGTTTACTTGAAAAAGAATTAGGGTTAATTGAAGTTCAAGGACCAATCCTAAGCCGTTTAGGGGATGGTACTCAAGACAACTTATCGGGCAGTGAAAAAGCCGTTCAAGTAAAAGTGAAATCAATTCCAGGTGCAACCTTTGAAGTGGTTCATTCTTTGGCTAAATGGAAACGTAAAACATTAGGGCGTTTCGGTTTTAGTAAAGGCCAAGGTCTATACACGCATATGAAAGCGTTGCGTCCGGACGAGGATCGCTTAACCCCAATCCACTCCGTCTATGTTGATCAGTGGGATTGGGAAAAAGTGATGGCAGATGAGGAACGTACACTTCCTTATCTGAAGCAGACAGTGGGTAAAATCTATAAGGCAATAAAAGAAACAGAAGCTGCCGTAAGTAAAGAGTTTGGGTTGGCACCGTTCCTGCCAGACCAAATCCACTTTATTCACAGTGAAGAATTGTTACAGCGCTATCCTGATTTAGATGCGAAAGGGCGTGAACGCGCAATCGCGAAAGAATTAGGTGCAGTATTCTTAATTGGTATCGGTGGTAAGCTATCTAGTGGTGAATCACATGATGTTCGTGCGCCAGACTACGACGATTGGACAACAAAAAATGAAGACGGTTTTTGTGGTTTGAACGGCGACATCATTGTGTGGAACCCTGTTTTACAGGACGCATTTGAGCTTTCTTCAATGGGAATTCGCGTAAGTCCTGAGTGTTTGACCCGTCAATTAAAGTTAACTGACGATGAAAAACGTATGGAATTAGAGTGGCACCAAGCATTAGTGAAAGGTGAAATGCCGCAAACTATCGGTGGTGGTATTGGCCAATCACGCTTAGTTATGCTACTTCTCCAACGCCAACACATTGGCCAAGTGCAATGTGGTGTATGGGGTGCTGAAATGCAAGAATCCGTTGAAGGTATGCTGTAATTAGCGACTAAAGCGGCGTAACAACCTGCTTTTTAACCCAGTATCAAAACGCCAAATATGGTCAAAGATTTTCATGATGCTGGGTTTCCCATAATTTGATACAGATACCGCATGGAAGCGGTATTTACCTTTCTTCTGCATGGCTTTTATTTTTTGAATCAACTCATCAGGTAAACGCTGAGCAACAAAATCAGAAATCACTACGGCATCTGCATCTATCCACTGCTTTGATTCCAATTTTACTGCTGTTTCTTGCAAACAAGCCGCAAGATCAGTCCCACCTTTAAATGTTTGATGTAAAAATCGAATACATTGCTCTAGGCCATCAATAGAAAGTAAATCGTAATGCACAATTTCTGTGGAAAATAACATCACATGACATGAGCGGTTATCCGCCAGCGCAATTTTCATTAATGCGAGGCAAAAAGCCTTTGCACAGCGTTCATTTAAACCGCCCATCGAACCGGAAGTATCAATACATACAACAAATGGACCTCTCGGTTGTTCTTCATCATGGTGATGTGTTATTGGGCGAAGAACTTTCCTTTCTTGCCAGCTATCTCCTTGTAATCGATAAGTTAGAAGCTGTTTTTCAAGTAATTTTCGATAGAACTCAAATTCAATATCTTCAAGACCTAACATAGCGAGTTCTGCAGGTAATAACCGTAAAATATCGTCACTTTGATTTAAGCCATTAACTTGCTCAGGAACAGTTTCAGGCACTTTTTCCATGATAGTCATCGGTTCTAGCACCACGCTATCATCAGGGATTGCTTGTGCAGTTTGGCTACGGCCTAATAATTGTGCTATTTTTTCTAATTCAGGCTGCTGACGTAAAAATTCACTGTATCGGCTTAATAATTGGTCATTATAAGCGGAAGTCATGTTCACACCTTTGGTTAAATCCCACAACCGGCCTGCAGCACGTTCATTTTCACCTAAGATATCCTCTAAATTTCCACTTAGTGCTAATCGGCGCTGTAGTTCCGCCAGCAATTGTTCTTTTTCTTGTTCTAACATTTCTTTATGTAGAGTCGTCACTTGTAAAATTAAACTGACTCGCCATTTTTGTACAAACAGTGATTGCCTTGCACTGCGATTTTCTATTTTCCCGCTCTGTAACTGATGTGCTTCACGGTAAAAAGGAGAATCCAGTTGGTGAAGTTTTGCTATGACACTTGGTAATTGGATAAAAAAGGCATCTGTCGATATGCCAAGAGATTGACGATAAAGTTCAAACTCTTCTGAAAGTTGAGCAGGAACAAGCGCATCTTGCATACGCTGTTTGAGATCTTTTTTCCAACCGGATAAATCTTTTAGTAACGCTTTTTTTAATCTAGGGTGTTTTTCAAAAAAGACCGCCAATTGAGGGGTTGCTAACAAAGAGATAATTATCTCCTCGATTAATTGACCTTCATTAACTGAAAGCAGCATTTCTAGTGTGGCTAAACTCATCATCGTTATTCAGCCACTTTACCCGTGATTTGGTTACGTAATTGGTTTAATTTCTCTGTGAGTTTCATGAAGCTTTGTTCAATATCTGCAAGCCAGTGTGATTCAATAAATAAGTTGGGCTGCTGTTTTTCAAACTGATAGCGTGCGGCTTGAATTTCTCCTTGAATTTTATCTAGCTTGTCTAGCCATTCTTGATTATTTGTATTTGGCGTGAGTGATGAGGCTTTATCTTGAATATATAAAGTAGATGATTGATGACTTATATCTAATAACTGTATCTGGTTTAAATTATTCACCTCAGCGGCAATGTCTTGTGCAAAACCAATCCCATTTAGGTGAGCGGATAGTGTCGTTCCTTTATTTAAGAACGTTATCAGGGATTTTTTATCAGTAGTTACAAAAGTCACTTTCATATTATGTAGTTGCAGTGGACGATGTAAAAATAGGGTAATTCGACCATCACTGATATTTTCGGGCAATACATATGACGCTTTACGAGCAAACATCGCATTGTTTTTATTGACTTTAAATGCATCTTGGTTGTTTTGGTCTTGGGTCGATGACATCCATTGCTGATAAATCTGCTCTATTTCTCGAGTCAACTTTCGCTGCTGCCAGCCATCTTCTTGTAATAATGACTGTAATAGTTGTGGTAACGCATTCATAGATTGCATGTCATGCCAGAGGCAATCTTTTAATAACACAAGATCTAGAGGAGATACACTATTACGACCATTAAAGAAAGCACTTGCTTGTAATAAATAAACCGCTTTCTTCCAGCGCCTATTTGAAACATAAACCTGTTTGTCTGTTGCATCTAGTTGCTGACGTAATTGGTAAATTAATTCAAAACAGTGATCGGGTAGCGTAATTTTGGGTATTTCTTGTTGCCACTGTTGGTATTCTTCATCACTGATTTTTAAATGTTCCGGCATTTGAGATTCATTCAGTGATGATTTTCCTGTTAATAGTGCGCGAAAATTTTGTTTTTCTTGCACTTTATCCAGCCAAATACGTACTAGCATTCTGTCGAATAGCGCTTCAAGGCTATTATCTGCATCAGGCAATTCATTGGATGCCGTTACTAATAACCGCATCGGGATAGATTTTTCTTCATCACCATTACGGAACTTGCGCTCATTTACCGCGGTTAATAAAGTATTTAAGATGGCAGGGCCTGCTTTCCATATCTCATCAAGGAATACGACTTCAGCGTCAGGTAAATAACCTTTAGTTAAACGTTCATATCGCCCTTCATCTTTTAACGCTTGTATTGAAAGAGGGCCAAAGATTTCTTCGGGTGTTGAAAATCGTGTCATTAAGTACTCAAAAGCATTCGCATGACGAAAAGCATATTTCATTCTTCGTGCAATTAAGCTTTTGGCAATACCCGGAGGGCCTAATAGAAATACGCTTTCGCCGCTTAATGTGGCTAATAAGCACAAACGAATAGCCTGCTGGCGTTCATATAAACCGCTTTCAAGGTAATTGCTTAGTTGGGCAATTCGTTCAGCAAGCTGCATTATTCATTCCTTTTATTAATAGAGGTGTTGATATCAAAACTATCAATTTCTTTTATTACATACTGCGACCTATTTTTCCATTTTTCTTTGACATGCCCCAATAAATAAGAAAAAACGATTCAGCTACAAGTGATTCAATAAGTTATTGTTTTTAAGCTTTTCTAGTGCGAACGAAACGTTTCGATATTGATCACAAATATCAACCATCAATATTGAGTTGTGACTTATCTTTACTATGATTACATGAGCGAAACGTTTCGCTTACTAGAATGGCGGTGAAAAATGAAAAAGGGTGTTTTACTTAATGCCAACGTTACCTCTGTAATTGCCAAGTTAGGTCATACGGACCAAATAACGCTTGCTGATGCAGGTTTGCCTATTTCTCAAGGAACGGAGCGTATTGATTTAGCCATTACTCAAGGCTTACCCGATTTCATGTCAGTTTTAAGTGTCATTACTCAAGAGATGCAAGTCGAAAAAGCCATTCTAGCTGAGGAAATCAGTACCATTAACCCACAAATGGAAGACGCTATTTTAGCTCACTTACAACAGTTAGAAGTCACCCAAAATAATACGATTGAAATTATTTATTGCACCCATGAACGTTTTAAACAGCTGACTCATGACAGTAAAGCGGTGATCCGTACCGGAGAATGTTCACCGTTCGCTAACATTATTCTTTGTTCTGGTGTGACTTTCTGAGGTGATTATGCAACCTTTATTAGAACTTATCGGGATCGATAAATCATTTCCAGGGGTAAAGGCTCTTAATGGGGCAACATTAAATGTCTACCCAGGAAAAGTCATGGCGCTGGTGGGGGAAAATGGGGCTGGCAAATCAACCATGATGAAAGTGCTGACGGGTATTTATAAAAAAGATGCTGGTCAAATCCGCTACTTAGGTAAAGAAGTTGCATTCAATGGCCCTAAAAGCTCCCAAGAAGCAGGAATAGGGATTATCCACCAAGAACTTAATTTAATACCTGAATTAACCATCGCAGAGAATATTTTTCTTGGTCGAGAGTATGTTAATGCGTTTGGCAAAATTGACTGGAAAAAAATGTTCAGTGAGTCTGACAAACTGCTTAAACGGCTTAACCTTGATTATGATAGCCATCAAACTATTGCAGAGCTTTCTATCGGCGAACAACAAATGGTGGAAATCGCTAAAGTCCTGAGCTTTCAATCACAAGTCATTATTATGGATGAACCCACAGATGCGCTAACCGACACAGAAACAGAATCCTTATTTAGAGTTATCGAAGACTTAAAAGCTCAAGGCTGCGGTATTGTTTATATTTCCCATCGTTTAAAAGAAATTTTTGAAATTTGCGACGATGTAACGGTGTTTCGCGATGGCCAGTTTATTGGTGAGAAACCCGTGAGTGAATTAGAAGAAGAAAAACTCATTGAAATGATGGTTGGTCGTAAACTTGAAGACCAGTATCCAAGAGTTGAGGTAGAAACCGGAAATATTAGGCTGCAACTTGAAGGCGTATCTGGGCCTGGTGTAACAAATGCCAACTTCACCCTGAAGAGCGGGGAAATTTTAGGCGTATCTGGCTTGATGGGCGCGGGGCGTACAGAGTTGATGAAAATCATCTACGGCGCGGCGACAAAAAAAATCGGGCACGATAAAACTGGAAGGCAAACTCGTAACACTGAAAACACCACAAGACGGGCTGAATAATGGCATTGTTTATATTTCAGAAGACCGTAAACGTGATGGATTAGTATTAGGTATGTCAGTGAAAGAAAATATGTCATTGACAGCATTACGTTATTTCAGTCGTGTGGGAGGAAGCCTCAAGCATGGGGAAGAGCAGCAAACCGTTAGCGATTTCATTCGGTTATTCAATATTAAAACCCCGTCAATGGACCAAATAATTGGCAATCTTTCTGGTGGTAATCAGCAAAAAGTGGCCATTGCGCGCGGTTTGATGACAAGACCAAAAGTACTGATCCTTGATGAGCCAACTCGCGGTGTAGACGTTGGTGCTAAAAAAGAAATCTATCAATTAATTAACCAATTTAAAAAAGAAGGGCTGAGTATCATTTTAGTTTCTTCAGAAATGCCTGAAGTAATAGGAATGAGTGACCGCATTTTGGTGATGCACGAAGGTCATATCAGTGGTGAATTTTCAGCCAAAGACGCGACGCAGGAAGCCTTAATGGCAGCCGCCGTGGGTAAAAATTATGGCTCAGTTCAGGAGTTATCAGTATGAGTTCAACTACCGCATCATCAAAACGTTGGTTCAGCAAAGCATGGCTGATGGAGCAAAAATCATTAATCGCACTATTAGTTTTGATTGCCATCGTATCAACATTAAGCCCGAATTTTTTTACGGTTAATAACCTATTCAATATCCTACAACAAACCTCCGTTAATGCCATTATGGCCGTTGGAATGACATTAGTTATCTTAACGTCTGGAATTGACCTCTCTGTTGGGTCCTTATTAGCCTTAACGGGAGCAGTTGCAGCCTCAATGGTCGGGGCTGAAGTTAACGCATTAGTGGCTGTTGCGGGAGCACTAGCACTCGGTGCCGCTATCGGTGCATGTACAGGAGTGATTGTTGCAAAAGGAAAAGTCCAAGCTTTCATTGCGACTTTAGTCATGATGCTACTACTGCGCGGTGTGACACGAGTTTACACAGACGGCAGTCCTATCAATACAGGATTTAGTGATAACGCAGACTTATTTGGTTGGTTTGGTATTGGCCGCCCATTTGGTATTCCTACCCCAGTCTGGTTAATGATCATCGTTTTTGCTGCGGCATGGTATATGTTGCACCATACTCGCCTTGGTCGTTACATCTACGCACTTGGTGGGAATGAAGCGGCTACCCGTCTTTCTGGTATTAATGTCGACCGCATTAAAATAGTGGTTTATGCCTTATGTGGACTGCTAGCGGCATTGGCGAGTGTCATTGAAGTTGCACGTTTATCATCAGCTCAGCCAATGGCAGGTAATGGGTATGAACTTGATGCTATCGCTGCGGTTGTACTTGGTGGTACCAGCCTTGCTGGTGGTAAGGGGCGTATCGTCGGAACATTGATTGGTGCGCTTATCCTTGGTTTCTTAAACAATGGATTAAACTTATTAGGTATTTCGTCAAACTACCAGATGATTGTTAAAGCTGTCGTCATCTTACTTGCTGTACTTGTTGATAATAAAAAGTAACCCTACAGGAAAATTATTATGAAACTGAACAAACTAGCAACGTTATTATCTGCAGTTGCACTGAGTGCAACGGTTAGTGTGAATGCGATGGCGAAAGATAGCATTGCACTCGTAATTTCTACATTGAATAACCCATTCTTTGTGACGATGAAAGACAGCGCACAAAAAAGAAGCGGATAAACTCGGCTATGAGCTGATTGTTTTAGATTCTCAAGACAACCCAGCCAAAGAATTAGCAAACGTACAAGATTTAACCGTTCGCGGTACAAAATTAATGTTAATTAACCCAACAGATTCAGATGCAGTGGGTAACTCAATATTAATGGCGAATAAAGCGAATATACCTGTAATTACTTTGGATAGAGCGGCTAACAAAGGTGAAGTTGTCAGCCATGTCGCATCTGATAACCGCATGGGCGGGAAGATGGCCGCTGACTACATTGCACAAAAAACAGGCAGTGAGTCTAAAGTTATTCAATTAGAAGGCATTTCAGGCACATCAGCCGCACGTGAGCGCGGTGAAGGTTTTAACACCGGTGCGAAAGAGCACAAATTCAATTTACTGGCGAGCCAACCGGCTGATTTCGATAGAACAAAAGGCTTGAACGTAATGCAAAACTTGTTAACGGCACATCCAGCTGTTCAAGCTGTATTTGCACAAAACGATGAAATGGCATTAGGGGCGTTAAGAGCTCTGCAAACCGCAGGCCGTACCGATGTTCTGGTTGTCGGTTTTGATGGAACAAATGATGGTATCAAAGCCGTTGAAGGCGGAAAATTAGGTGCAACCATTGCACAGCGCCCAGACCAAATTGGGATTGTTGGTGTTCAGATTGCAGATAAAGTCTTAAAAGGCGAAAAAGTGGATTCAACGGTTCCGGTTGAATTGGAATTAGTGGTAAAACAATAAGATAAAAACCGCCGTGGTATACTGCGGCGGTTTATTTAGTTTGCAATTCATTGGGTCATCAAAAAAGGAAATAAACGTTATGGGTACAGCAAAGCTGGTGGTTCTCGGTAGTATCAATGCTGATCATATATTAAATGTTAAGCATTTCCCTCAACCGGGTGAAACAGTTAGGGGTGATCATTACCAAGTTGCGTTTGGTGGAAAAGGCGCTAACCAAGCTGTTGCTGCTGGTCGCAGTGGTGCTGACATAACATTTATTGCCTGTGTTGGTGATGATGATATTGGGGCGAGTATAAAAAAACAGTTATCTCTCGATAACATTAAAACCGAATGTATTGATGCTATTGAAGGTGAAACGACAGGTGTCGCCCTCATTTATGTGAATCAACAAGGGGAAAATACGATTGGTATCAATGCAGGTGCAAATGCGCAACTTATCAAGGAAAGGTTAGGACATTATCAGCAAAAAATTGTGGAAGCGGATGCGGTATTGATGCAATTGGAATCTCCCATTGAAACAGTACAAATGGCGGCTGAAATAGCGAAGAAAAACAATACAATAGTCATTTTGAACCCAGCGCCAGCTCAATCATTACCTGATTCATTATTATCATTAGTGGATATCATCACACCAAATGAAACAGAAGCTGAACATTTAACAGGCATTGCGGTTAATGATAATCAAGGTGCTCAGGATGCGGCTGAAGTCTTACATCAAAAAGGTATCAGTAAAGTGATGATAACACTCGGTTCTCGAGGCGTTTGGTATAGTGAAAAAGGTGCAGAAGGTAAAATAATTTCTGCATTTCGCGTAAAAGCAGTGGATACTATTGCCGCAGGTGATACATTCAATGGGGCTTACGTTACTGCACTGCTGGAAGGTAAGGCTGACGAAGAAGCGATTATTTTTGCCCATGCGGCG
This sequence comes from Providencia rettgeri, assembly GCA_900455085.1. Classification (NCBI taxonomy): domain Bacteria; kingdom Pseudomonadati; phylum Pseudomonadota; class Gammaproteobacteria; order Enterobacterales; family Morganellaceae; genus Providencia; species Providencia rettgeri. The sequence continues at coordinate 58,458 of UGTZ01000001.1, forward strand.
GCAGCGATAGCTGTGACTCGCCCTGGAGCTCAACCCTCTGTTCCATGGCGTAAAGAAATTGACCAGTTTTTGACTCAACAGGATTAACTTGTGGCAACAATGAAAGATGTGGCACGCCTTGCGGGGGTGTCGACATCCACCGTCTCTCACGTTATTAATCAAAATCGCTATGTCAGCGAGAGCATTACTGTACGCGTTAAAAATGCGATTGAAGAGTTAAACTATGCCCCCTCTGCGCTGGCACGTAGTTTAAAAATGAATCGTACGAATACGATTGGGATGTTACTGACAACAAGTAATAACCCATTCTACGCTGAGGTAGTACGGGGTGTAGAACGTAGTTGCTACGAACGCGGTTATAGTTTGATTTTGTGCAACACAGAGGGCGACTTTCAGCGAATGAATCATAGCTTAGAAACGTTGCTACAAAAGCGTGTTGATGGGTTACTGATTATGTGCACTGAAGTACAAGGGCCATCAAAAAATGTTTTGGCTCGTTACCCCGCTGTGCCAACGGTTATGATGGACTGGTCTCCATTCGAGTCAGACGGAGACATTATTCAAGATAACTCTTTTCTTGGTGGGGAAATAGCCACTCGTTACCTTATTAAAGCAGGTTTCACTCGTATTGCATGTATTGCAGGGCCACAAGATAAATCACCAGCAAGAGCACGTCATCAAGGTTTTATTCAAGCTATGACTGATGGCGGAATTAATATTTATGATGATTATATCATTTTCAGTGATTTTGAATTTGCTGGTGGGTTTGAGTCCATGAATAAACTGCTTAGCTTACCTACCCCTCCCGAGGCTATTTTTGCAGGTAATGATGCGATGGCGGTGGGAGCTTATCAAGCGATATACCAAAAGGGCTTGAAAGTGCCTGATGATATTTCAATCATTGGTTATGATGATATCGATCTTTCGCCTTATATGATCCCACCACTTACAACAATTCATCAGCCAAAAGATAAGTTAGGTCAACAGGCTGTTGACCAACTTATTTATCGTATGGATAACCCAGAGGCAAAGGCGAGTGTTTTGGTTCTTACCCCTGAGCTAATTGAGCGCCAATCGGTTAAAAAATATTAATTCTTCGCTTTTTTGGTTTTATTTTTTATTAAATTATCACCGTCTGTCTTACTTAATAATAAGAAGACAAAAGCCGAGATAAGCGTAATGACACCAACGGTAATAAAAGTGTAGTGAAAATTATCGACCGTATTGCTATTAGGTTGTCCACCATAGAAGTTTAAGATTGCGGCACTGACTGCAATACCAAAGCTTATCGAGAGTTGCTGAGTCACCGCTAACATACTATTTCCCGCACTTGCATTATTGTCTGTTAAATCAGCCAAGCAAATAGTATTCATTGCGGTAAACTGTATTGACATCACCATTCCTAAAATGAATAAAGGTGCAATTAACAGGTAAATCGACATACTTGGTGATTGCAAGGAAAACTGGGCGATCATTAATCCAATAATTATGGTGATAACAAATAATGTATTACGGTAGCCGTATTTAGTCAGGATCCGAGTAACCCCAGATTTAGCAGTGATTGAACCTATTGCTAGTGGCGCCATCATCATTCCTGCCACAACAGCTTCGTAACCAAAACCCACTTGCAACATTAATGGCATTAAAAAAGGAATACTACCTGTTCCCAAGCGTGTTGCGATATTACCGCTGATCCCAATAGAAAAAGTGCGCGTTTTAAATAGATTTAGTGGAATTATTGCATGCTTAACTCGCCTTGCGTGAAGAACATAAATAAATAAGAAGAGAAAACCCACTAAGACAATAATTGCAGGAACAGAGGTAGGAAGCGATTTATCACCAAATAAGTCTAGGCTGACAGATAGCATGACTAAGCCAAAACCAAACAATAAGAACCCGAGTGTATCAAATTTACGTTTTGGCATTTTAAAATCTGGCATATGTTTTAGGGCATAAAAAATACCTAAAACACCTATAGGAATATTAATAATAAATATCCAATGCCAAGTTGCATAGGTGACTAAGATACCGCCTAACAGAGGCCCCAATATTGGGCCAACTAAACCAGGGATGGTAACAAAATTTAATATGGGTAGTAACTCACTTCGAGGGTAAGCCCTTATTAAGGCTAAACGGGCGACTGGCATCATCATTGCCCCACCAATACCTTGAATAACCCTAGAGGTTACTAAGAAATTTAAGGATGGCGAAAGGGCACAAAGTAATGAACCAAGAGAAAATAAGGAAACCGCTAAAAATAAATATACGTCTTGTACCAAATCTATCAGCAAACCAGCCGCTTACAGGAATTAATAGCGCAACAGTAAGCGTATAGCTGACTACAGCTGATTGCATTGCAAGCGGTGAGTGATCAAGGCTTCTTGCAATATCGGGTAAAGCCGTATTCAAAATGGTGGCATCGAGCGCTTGCATGAAAAAGGCCATTGCCGCAATCCATGGAAGGCCAGACATATTTTTCGCTGTTTTGAACATCAGTTACCTATACAAATAAATGAAAGCTTCAATGGGATATTGTGTTGTTAGTCTTGCTTTTGGGTAATTGTTAGTAAGTTATAGCAAAGGTCGAGTGCTATTGTACTTTTACCATGAATAATTGCATTGGCAAGTTGTTGATGAATTTCGACCTCTATAACCTCATTATTAGTAATGACATCAAAGTAACGCTGATAAATAGAACGGAATAAATTAGCAAAAGAAATAAGAAAAGGATTGGCACAAGCTTTGTAAATAGTTAGATGGAAATGATAATCAACTTTTACCCAATGTGCTCTGTCAAATTCTTTGGCGAGTAGCTGCATTTCACTAGATAATAGTTGTAATGATTGTTTTTGTTCTTTTGTTGCATGTATCGCAGCAAGATAACAAGCCTGAGGTTCTATTGCGAGTCGAACCATTTTAAAGTGCTTCATTACAACAGATTGCTCTTCACTATTAGACCACCACGTTAAGAGATCTTGGTCTAAAAAATTCCAATTTGAAGGCGACATAACACGGGTGCCTATTTTGGGGCGTGCTAATACCATGCCTTTTGCTGCTAATATTTTTATAGCTTCTCTTATAGCTGTTCGACTTGCTTGGATTGTTCTGATAATTCTAATTCGCTAGGTAAAATGGAATCCGGTAAATAGGTGCTGGTTAAAATCAACTGGCCAAGATTTTCTGCAATAATATAAGAGCGATTTTTTTGTGAGGCTGTTTGTTGCTTACTTAATTCCATAATTCATCTCAAAGCATAATTCTTAGATACATATATTACGTGAGTAGATGTACAATTGCTGCTGAAATAGTCAATGCACAGACCAAATTTAACTTATAAACACCTTTTGGCTAAAAAAAAACACGAACAAAATAAAAACGCAAAAAAAACACTTGCGAGAATTTTTCGACTCCCTATAATGCGCATCCGTTGTCACGACAAACCGGTTCGAAGAAAACTTCATAACCCAGTGATAACAGAGGTGAGAAAGAAAAAAGTTGAAAATAAACTCTTGACTTTCTAAATAAAAAACGTAATATACGACACCTCGCGACAACGACCTCAAAGTCGAAAATCAAAAGATTTAGTCGCAACGCTCTTTAACAATTTATCAGACAATCTGTGTGGGCACTCACAGGACACTATCAAAAAAATATTGATTTTAAGTCTTGAAGAGTGACTAACACGTTAATTCATATATATGAACTAATAGGTAATATGTTTTCGCAAGAAGACATACGACAGTAAACATTCTTTGAGCATCAAGCTTTTTAATTGAAGAGTTTGATCATGGCTCAGATTGAACGCTGGCGGCAGGCCTAACACATGCAAGTCGAGCGGTAACAGGGGAAGCTTGCTTCTCGCTGACGAGCGGCGACGGGTGAGTAATGTATGGGGATCTGCCCGATAGAGGGGGATAACTACTGGAAACGGTAGCTAATACCGCATAATCTCTCAGGAGCAAAGCAGGGGAACTTCGGTCCTTGCGCTATCGGATGAACCCATATGGGATTAGCTAGTAGGTGAGGTAATGGCTCACCTAGGCGACGATCCCTAGCTGGTCTGAGAGGATGATCAGCCACACTGGGACTGAGACACGGCCCAGACTCCTACGGGAGGCAGCAGTGGGGAATATTGCACAATGGGCGCAAGCCTGATGCAGCCATGCCGCGTGTATGAAGAAGGCCCTAGGTTGTAAAGTACTTTCAGTCGGGAGGAAGGCGTTGATGCTAATATCATCAACGATTGACGTTACCGACAGAAGAAGCACCGGCTAACTCCGTGCCAGCAGCCGCGGTAATACGGAGGGTGCAAGCGTTAATCGGAATTACTGGGCGTAAAGCGCACGCAGGCGGTTGATTAAGTTAGATGTGAAATCCCCGGGCTTAACCTGGGAATGGCATCTAAGACTGGTCAGCTAGAGTCTTGTAGAGGGGGGTAGAATTCCATGTGTAGCGGTGAAATGCGTAGAGATGTGGAGGAATACCGGTGGCGAAGGCGGCCCCCTGGACAAAGACTGACGCTCAGGTGCGAAAGCGTGGGGAGCAAACAGGATTAGATACCCTGGTAGTCCACGCTGTAAACGATGTCGATTTGAAGGTTGTTCCCTTGAGGAGTGGCTTTCGGAGCTAACGCGTTAAATCGACCGCCTGGGGAGTACGGCCGCAAGGTTAAAACTCAAATGAATTGACGGGGGCCCGCACAAGCGGTGGAGCATGTGGTTTAATTCGATGCAACGCGAAGAACCTTACCTACTCTTGACATCCAGAGAACTTAGCAGAGATGCTTTGGTGCCTTCGGGAACTCTGAGACAGGTGCTGCATGGCTGTCGTCAGCTCGTGTTGTGAAATGTTGGGTTAAGTCCCGCAACGAGCGCAACCCTTATCCTTTGTTGCCAGCGATTCGGTCGGGAACTCAAAGGAGACTGCCGGTGATAAACCGGAGGAAGGTGGGGATGACGTCAAGTCATCATGGCCCTTACGAGTAGGGCTACACACGTGCTACAATGGCGTATACAAAGAGAAGCGACCTCGCGAGAGCAAGCGGAACTCATAAAGTACGTCGTAGTCCGGATTGGAGTCTGCAACTCGACTCCATGAAGTCGGAATCGCTAGTAATCGTAGATCAGAATGCTACGGTGAATACGTTCCCGGGCCTTGTACACACCGCCCGTCACACCATGGGAGTGGGTTGCAAAAGAAGTAGGTAGCTTAACCTTCGGGAGGGCGCTTACCACTTTGTGATTCATGACTGGGGTGAAGTCGTAACAAGGTAACCGTAGGGGAACCTGCGGTTGGATCACCTCCTTACCATTGAAGTGTTTTTGTGAAGTGCTCACACAGATTGTCTGATGAAATAGAGTAGCGGTATCGATAGGCTTGTAGCTCAGGTGGTTAGAGCGCACCCCTGATAAGGGTGAGGTCGGTGGTTCAAGTCCACTCAGGCCTACCAAAATCGAATTGATGCTTCGTTATAACCTAGCTCGTTTACCTAGCGTAAACGTCGCCATGTTATGCCTTGCCTAAATTCGATTTATAACTAATTTCTTTCATAAAAAGAAACGATACCGAAAAATACCTTTATGGGGCTATAGCTCAGCTGGGAGAGCGCCTGCCTTGCACGCAGGAGGTCAGCGGTTCGATCCCGCTTAGCTCCACCATAAATTTTTCTGATTATTCAGAATAGATTAGTGAAATAGTCTATTGCGAATAATTATGCTCTTTAACAATCTGGAACAAGCTGAAAATTGAAAACAACGCACATTGTTTATCGCTTAAACAATGTGAGAGTCTCTCAAAAATCTCAACTTGAATAGTGTACTTTAAACTATCGAGTCGACGAGCGACATGAGTTCAAGGCAGCCCGCGCACAGCAAGCGCAGCGTACTTAACGTACGTGAGCATTGCGCGCACGGACTAACGCCGAAATCATGAAGCACAGTCACTCGTTGTAAGAAGACACCTTCGGGTTGTGAGGTTAAGCGACTAAGCGTACACGGTGGATGCCTAGGCAATCAGAGGCGATGAAGGACGTGCTAATCTGCGATAAGCGTCGGTAAGGTGATATGAACCGTGATAACCGACGATTTCCGAATGGGGAAACCCAGTGCAATCCGTTGCACTATCGTTTGATGAATACATAGTCAAACGAAGCGAACCGGGGGAACTGAAACATCTCAGTACCCCGAGGAAAAGAAATCAACCGAGATTCCCCTAGTAGCGGCGAGCGAACGGGGAGCAGCCCAGAGTCTTAATCAACATTAGCATCAGGAGAACGGTCTGGAAAGGCCGGCAGTAAAGGGTGATAGCCCCGTATCCGAAGGTGTTAGTGTTGTGAACTCGACGAGTAGGGCGGGACACGTGTTATCCTGTCTGAATATGGGGGGGACCATCCTCCAAGGCTAAATACTCCTGATTGACCGATAGTGAACCAGTACCGTGAGGGAAAGGCGAAAAGAACCCCGGCGAGGGGAGTGAAATAGAACCTGAAACCGTGTACGTACAAGCAGTGGGAGCACCTTTAGGGGTGTGACTGCGTACCTTTTGTATAATGGGTCAGCGACTTATATTCTGTAGCAAGGTTAACCGTATAGGGGAGCCGTAGGGAAACCGAGTCTTAACTGGGCGAATGAGTTGCAGGGTATAGACCCGAAACCCGGTGATCTAGCCATGGGCAGGTTGAAGGTTGGGTAACACTAACTGGAGGACCGAACCGACTAATGTTGAAAAATTAGCGGATGACTTGTGGCTGGGGGTGAAAGGCCAATCAAACCGGGAGATAGCTGGTTCTCCCCGAAAGCTATTTAGGTAGCGCCTCGTGAACTCATCTTCGGGGGTAGAGCACTGTTTCGACTAGGGGGTCATCCCGACTTACCAACTCGATGCAAACTACGAATACCGAAGAATGTTATCACGGGAGACACACGGCGGGTGCTAACGTTCGTCGTGAAGAGGGAAACAACCCAGACCGCCAGCTAAGGTCCCAAAGTCATAGTTAAGTGGGAAACGAAGTGGGAAGGCTCAGACAGCCAGGATGTTGGCTTAGAAGCAGCCATCATTTAAAGAAAGCGTAATAGCTCACTGGTCGAGTCGGCCTGCGCGGAAGATGTAACGGGGCTAAACTATGCACCGAAGCTGCGGCAGCGATATGTAAATATTGTTGGGTAGGGGAGCGTTCTGTAAGCCTGTGAAGGTGTACTGTGAGGTATGCTGGAGGTATCAGAAGTGCGAATGCTGACATAAGTAACGATAATGCGGGTGAAAAACCCGCACGCCGGAAGACCAAGGGTTCCTGTCCAACGTTAATCGGGGCAGGGTGAGTCGACCCCTAAGGCGAGGCAGAAATGCGTAGTCGATGGGAAACGGGTTAATATTCCCGTACTGGTGATAATTGCGATGGGGGGACGGAGAAGGCTAGGCTATCCGGGCGACGGTTGTCCCGGTTTAAGGATGTAGGCAGGTGAATTAGGCAAATCCGGTTCACTACATGCTGAGGTCCGATGACGAGTCACTACGGTGATGAAGTAGCTCATGCCCCGCTTCCAGGAAAAGCCTCTAAGCTCTAGATTATCATTAATCGTACCCCAAACCGACACAGGTGGTCAGGTAGAGAATACTCAGGCGCTTGAGAGAACTCGGGTGAAGGAACTAGGCAAAATGGTGCCGTAACTTCGGGAGAAGGCACGCTGGCGCTAGGTGAAGTCCCTCGCGGATGGAGCTGAAGCCAGTCGCAGATACCAGCTGGCTGCAACTGTTTATTAAAAACACAGCACTGTGCAAACACGAAAGTGGACGTATACGGTGTGACGCCTGCCCGGTGCTGGAAGGTTAATTGATGGGGTTATCCGTAAGGAGAAGCTCTTGATCGAAGCCCCAGTAAACGGCGGCCGTAACTATAACGGTCCTAAGGTAGCGAAATTCCTTGTCGGGTAAGTTCCGACCTGCACGAATGGCGTAATGATGGCCAGGCTGTCTCCACCCGAGACTCAGTGAAATTGAACTCGCTGTGAAGATGCAGTGTACCCGCGGCAAGACGGAAAGACCCCGTGAACCTTTACTATAGCTTGACACTGAACATTGAGCCTTGATGTGTAGGATAGGTGGGAGGCTTTGAAGCGTGGACGCCAGTCTGCGTGGAGCCAACCTTGAAATACCACCCTTTAATGTTTGATGTTCTAACGTAGCCCCGTTATCCGGGGTGCGGACAGTGTCTGGTGGGTAGTTTGACTGGGGCGGTCTCCTCCCAAAGAGTAACGGAGGAGCACGAAGGTTGGCTAAGCATGGTCGGACATCATGCGGTTAGTGCAAAGGCATAAGCCAGCTTGACTGCGAGAGTGACGGCTCGAGCAGGTACGAAAGTAGGTCTTAGTGATCCGGTGGTTCTGAATGGAAGGGCCATCGCTCAACGGATAAAAGGTACTCCGGGGATAACAGGCTGATACCGCCCAAGAGTTCATATCGACGGCGGTGTTTGGCACCTCGATGTCGGCTCATCACATCCTGGGGCTGAAGTAGGTCCCAAGGGTACGGCTGTTCGCCGTTTAAAGTGGTACGCGAGCTGGGTTTAGAACGTCGTGAGACAGTTCGGTCCCTATCTGCCGTGGGCGTTGGAAGATTGAAAGGGGCTGCTCCTAGTACGAGAGGACCGGAGTGGACGCACCACTGGTGTTCGGGTTGTCATGCCAATGGCATTGCCCGGTAGCTAAGTGCGGAAGAGATAACCGCTGAAAGCATCTAAGCGGGAAACTTGCCTTGAGATGAGTCTTCCCTGACTCTTTAAGAGTCCTAAAGGAACGTTTAAGACTAAGACGTTGATAGGTTGGGTGTGTAAGCGTAGCGATACGTTGAGCTAACCAATACTAATGAACCGTGAGGCTTAACCTGACAACACCGAAGGTGTTTTAGAGAGATTATGTTGATTTTCAAGAGAGCGTGAGAAGCCGAGAGGTGAAGGACACAGCAGCTTGTTCGAGATTGATGTTCTGGTTTAGTGCACGAAAGTGAGATTAAACGGGAACACACAGAATTTGTCTGGCGGCAATAGCGCGGTGGTCCCACCTGACCCCATGCCGAACTCAGCAGTGAAACGCCGTAGCGCCGATGGTAGTGTGGGGTCTCCCCATGTGAGAGTAGGGAACTGCCAGACATTAAATTAGCGAGAAAGCCACCCATTGGGTGGCTTTTTTGCGTTTTGGGGAAACTAATTTATTGTTGATGTTAGCGTTGAAGCCCCTTGAGGTCCTAACTTCCCAACTTCCCAACTTCCCAACTTCCGAACTTCCCAACTTCCGAACTTCCCAACTTCTTTCTTCTTTTAACGACTCGCTTGATTTATTTGATTTTATTCCTCTTCGCAGAGCCATTAGTCATGAATATAACTATCGTAAATAAGCGCTTACGATGCAAAGTAGTGAGTAACAACTCACTTCTATTTGGGCTACAAAGGGGGATGGGGAGTTAAGAGGGGAGAATTAAATCAAGGCGTTGCACCCTTAGCATTCAAGGGAGGAATGTGATTGAGGGATGCAAAGTAGTAAGTAACAGCTCACGGTTTGTTTGGTATGTAGCGAAATTTTAATGAAATTAGAGGTTGAATGCTAATGAGAGACTCAGAGTAGTAAGTAACAGCTCACAAGTTGTTTGGTGGGTAGCAGAGTTTTAGTAAAATCCAATGGATATAGCGGGTTGGTGGTTTACCTATCACCTCGATGAATGGAATTGCTTGGGAAATAAGTGACAGTCCACTTAAAAAATAAAGTGGAGCAGTGAAGGTAAGCTTGAACCATCATTTCTTAAATAGGTATGAAATGAATTCATTTATACACTCTACCGATAGATAAATTCTAATCTATTAAAATAAATAATGAATTAGTAAGGTTAGTTCATCGATTTACTCTACTTTACTTATTTAGATTTTTTCTATTTTATGGTTTTTATGGTGTTAATTAGTATGTACAAAAAGTATGTGTTTATCATTTAAATATTAATAATATCAATAGATAAAATGTTATAAGCCATTTTTTCTGGTATAAAAGCTGTTCATCACCATTTTAAATTTACGTCTAAAATTTATTCGAATGGTTATTTTTATATATAAAAATTGTTAAATTGATGTTTTATTTTATTGTGCTTATAATGAGTAAATCAACTTAAGATATTACATTAGATATAAAATTTGTTTATAAATAGAATTTTCAATGGAAAGAACACAGTCCAAGGTGTCGTTAATAGCATAAGCTGTAATCATTAACTAACTGTATTTCATGTAAATATTGTTTATGTGCCAAAGGTGGATCACATGAAAAAGGCAAAAAGCGCTAATCATAAGATTTTTGATCAAATTCTTTCTGTAAATAAGCAGAATGAATTTGAATTTAACAATGGGCAAGATGGTGCAATTATTCTTTCTATACTTGTGATGTTTTTTGTACCATTTTTACTATTAAATGCAGCAAGAATTTATTTTGGAATAGATTACAGCTTTGTCGCGGTGATCTCCATGTTGGCGGTTAGTGCCATCATCACATACACATTGTATAAGCGTCTAAAAATGGATTCTGAATTTGCTGAAAAGCATATTGTATTAGACCAATTATTGATGCGTTATACGCCAAAAAATAAAGCAGAGTTTAAGAGCCTTCAAGAAGAGAGAAAGGCAAACCCATCAAGTACTTATTCACTTGTTGAAGATTGGGCTAATAGAGAAAGACTGCACTATGCAAATTAGCACACACTAACAATCTAATAAATGTTTGCATATCCCTCGGCTACTTTTAGTTGGGGGATTTTTTATCTATTGCAAAGGCTGGCCCTACATTGAGGGCTAGATTAATAAAAATAACTAATTCCAATTTTTACCTAGAAGATATGCAATTTCGAGAGATTGCATTTTGTTGAGTCTAGGGTCATATAATGACTGATATTTATAACTAATATCTTCTTCGCTGATTTCAAGGATACCTCCCTGTGCACTCAGTAACATCTAGTCCTGTCATTTCTAAATGGGCACCTCCTAGATGTACTCCTGCCTCCTTTAATATATGAATGAATTGAATCATTTCATTAGTAATACCCGTAAAATAGCGTGTTTTATATCCTTCTTTGGCATTTTTAGTATTACCATGCATAGGGACAATCATCCAAATGACGGGCTTGCCACTGGGCTGAATTGATTTTATGAGAGCCGGGAGTTTTTGTTTAATAACACCTGCTCCCATTCTAATGATGAGAACTGTTTTTCCTTTTTCTTGACTAGGGTTTAATTTCTTTATTAATTTCAGCAATGTATATGATGTGATATTTGGCCCGCATTTGATACCAATAGGTTTTTCTACCTCTCTTAAATATTCGATATGTAATTGTTATTCATTGTTATTTAATATTTACGTTATATAGAATAAAAAAAACGGCATAAATAGCCGTTTTTTATTCTATATAATTATGAGAGGTCGACGTTAATGCGATTTTCCTTGTTCAATACCAAGCCCAATCTGTGAACGAATAAATTGTTCTTTAAAGCGCTCTCTTTCCATTTTTCCTTGTTCTGAATTATCTGTTACAGAGAATAACCAGGCAGCAATAAACGCAACAGCCATAGAAAAAATTGCTGGGTATTCATAAGGGTAAATTGGTTTCTCATGATGAAGAATGCTGACCCAGATGGTTGGCCCTAAAATCATCAAGACAACTGCAGTAATTAAACCAAACCAGCCACCAGCTAATGCTCCACGAGTAGTCAGTTTGCGCCAGTACATTGAGAGTAAAATGATTGGGAAGTTACAGCTTGCGGCGATGGAGAAGGCTAAGCCAACCATGAAAGCAATGTTTTGTTTTTCAAACAGAATGCCTAACCCGATAGCAACAAAACCTAAGATAACAACGGTAATTTTAGATACGCGTAATTCATCTTTTTCATCAGCTTTACCATTTTTCATTGCCATCGCATATAGGTCATGAGAAACCGCGGAGGCGCCTGCTAAGGTTAAACCAGCAACAACTGCAAGGATGGTGGCGAATGCAACTGCAGAAATAAAGCCTAAGAAGAAATTACCACCAACTGCATCAGCAAGGTGTACAGCGGCCATATTGGTGCCACCAATTAATGCACCAGCAGCATCTTTAAATGCAGGATTGGAACTGACAAGAACGATGGCACCAAAACCAATAATAAAGGTTAATATGTAAAAGTAACCGATAAATCCAGTGGCATAGAACACACTTTTACGTGCTTCTTTCGCGTCACTAACGGTGAAGAATCGCATAATAATGTGAGGGAGGCCTGCTGTACCAAACATTAATGCTAAACCAAGGGATAAGGCGGATATAGGGTCGGAGACCAGCCCTCCAGGACTCATGATAGCAATACCATTTTTATGAACTTCTACGGCTTCTTTAAATAAGGTATTAAAGTTAAAGCCAACATGCTTCATAACCATAACAGCCATGAATGTTGCACCAGCTAATAACAAGATGGCTTTAATAATTTGAACCCAAGTTGTGGCTAACATTCCACCAAATAGGACATACAGCACCATCAATATACCCACAATAACAACCGCGACGTGGTAATTGAGACCAAATAATAATTCAATTAATTTACCCGCACCCACCATTTGAGCAATAAGATACAGTGCAACAACAACCAGAGAACCAACCGCAGATAGAATGCGAATTGGTCTTTGTTTTAATCGATAAGAAGCGACGTCAGCGAAAGTATAGCGACCTAAATTACGTAAGCGCTCGGCAATTAAGAATAGAATGATCGGCCAGCCAATTAAGAAGCCAATCGAGTAAATCAGGCCATCGTAGCCAGAAGTATAAACCAGGGCGGAGATCCCTAAAAAGGAAGCCGCTGACATAAAGTCGCCCGCGATAGCCATCCCGTTTTGGAAACCTGTAATTTTCCCGCCTGCAGTATAGTAATCAGAGCGAGAACGCGTTCTTTTTGACGCCCAGTAAGTTATATATAAGGTAAAGCCGACAAACAGTAAGAACATCACAATCGCCTGAATATTCACAGGCTGGCGTTCAACATCCCCTGTCAATGCATCGGGAAACGCTATTGAGGAGGTAAAAAAGAGAATGAGTGAGAGCAATATTTTCATTTTTCTACCTCTTTTAAAATTTCTGCTGTTAAACGGTCGTATTCACCGTTAGCCCGGATAACGTAAAGCCCCGTTAGTACAAATGAAATGACGATCAGCCCTACACCAACAGGAATTCCTCTTGTAATGTATGAACCTTCGGATATTGGTGTTCCAAGCCAGCTTGGGTCAAAAGCGATAAGAAAAATAAAACCAACATACAGCACGAGCGTTATTATTGATAACAACCATGAAAAGCGACTACGTTTTCTAACCAGTTCTTTAAAGCGAGGGTTATCCTCTACCTTTTCGTAAGCAGTAGCATTCATCAGAGTTCTCCTCTGTTATACTCGTCATACTTCAAGTTGCAGCTTTGTTGACTACACTCACTCACACGAGTTACATACTTGTGTATGCCCCTCGTGCTTCGTTCGCTTGTCGCCTAGCTACCCCTCGAATTATTTAGAGTAAACCATCTTGTTGGGATGTATGTAAGGCCGCCTCTATGAGTTGGCCTTTTGGCGTTATGACATACTCATAGACTGTTTTTCTTCGAGTAGTTTTTCGACAACACCAGGATCGGCCAGCGTGGAGGTATCTCCGAAATTACTGGTGTCTCCTGATGCAATTTTTCGTAGGATGCGACGCATGATTTTACCGGAACGAGTTTTAGGTAGTGAATCCGTCCAGTGAAGTACATCCGGGGTGGCAATAGGGCCGATTTCCTTACGAACCCAGTTGCGAACTTCGGTGTATAGCTCTGGTGATGGCTCAACCCCAGATATTAATGTGACATAAGCATAGATTGCTTGGCCTTTAATATTATGAGGAATCCCGACCACTGCAGCTTCGGCCACTTTCGGATGTGCAACGAGCGCTGATTCTATTTCTGCAGTACCTAAACGATGGCCCGAAATATTCAGTACATCGTCAACACGGCCTGTGATCCAGTAATAACCATCTTCATCACGACGAGCACCATCACCACTAAAGTACATGCCTTTAAAGGTTGAGAAATAGGTTTGCTCGAAGCGTTCGTGATCGCCAAATAAGGTTCGGGCTTGGCCCGGCCATGAATCAACAATCACTAAGTTACCTTCTGTGGCGCCTTCGATAGGCTCACCAAGGTTATCGACTAATGCAGGGCGAACACCAAAGAATGGCAATGTTGCAGACCCTGGCTTTAACATGGTTGCTCCCGGAAGTGGTGTGATCATGAAACCACCTGTTTCGGTTTGCCACCATGTATCAACCACTGGGCAGCGGCTATTACCAATTTTTTTGTAGAACCATTCCCAAGCTTCAGGATTAATGGGTTCTCCCACTGAACCGAGAATTCGTAATGAGCTGCGATCTGTACCTTCAATGGCTTTATCGCCTTCGGCCATTAATGCACGGATAGCAGTTGGGGCGGTATAAAGGATATTGACTTGGTGTTTATCAACCACTTGGCTCATTCGGTTAACTGCTGGGTAATTAGGTACCCCTTCGAACATTAATGTTTTAGCACCATTGGATAATGGGCCATATAACAAATAGCTATGGCCTGTAACCCAGCCCACATCTGCAGTACACCAATAGACTTCACCTGGATGGTAGTCGAAGGTGTATTTGAATGTCAGTGTAGCATAGACTAAATAACCGCCAGTGCTATGCAGAACGCCTTTTGGCTTACCTGTAGAACCAGAGGTATATAGGATGAACAGTGGGTCTTCTGCGTTAATTTCTTCTGGAGGGCAATCTGCACTGACCCCTTTGATGACGTCGTGCCACCAGAGATCACGCCCTTCTACCCAGCTCGGCGCATTGCCTGTACGTTGGTAAACAATCACATTAGAAACCGTAGTGACTTGCGGGTTAGCGAGTGCGTCATCCACATTTTTCTTTAATGGAATTGCACGACCCGCTCGTAAGCCTTCATCTGCGGTGATGATTAGCTTTGCTTTACAGTCAATAACGCGACCAGAGACCGCCTCAGGGGAGAAACCAGCAAAAATGACTGTATGTATCGCGCCAATACGAGCACAAGCCAGCATCGCGACAGCAGCTTCGACAACCATCGGCATGTAAATGGCGACAACATCGCCTTTACGAATACCTTGTTGTTTCAAAACATTAGCAAACTGACAAACATCATGGTGTAGTTCGCGGTAAGTGACATTTTTTGACGATGAGGGGTCATCGCCTTCCCAAATAATCGCAGTTTGGTCGCCTTTTTCAGCCAGATGGCGATCCAAACAGTTTGCACTTAAATTTAACGTACCATCTTCAAACCAGCGGATATCAATATGGCCGGGGTCAAAAGAGGTGTTCTTGACACGTGTATAAGGTTTAATCCAATCAACGATTTTTCCTTTTTCGCCCCAAAATCCTTCAGGGTCTTGAATCGAGCGTTGGTACTCATCGTTATACTGTTGTTCGTTTATCAGGGCATTTTTTGCAATTTCAGCAGGAACGGGATGTTTAGTTATTTGAGTCATATTATTATCTCCTTGCAGATGTTAATACTATGTCAAAAAATGGTTAACTAAAGCACGATTTTTAAATTTGTTTTTCTTTTGCGCGGAAGATCACGTATTAATTGTAATGAGATTTGCAGGATTATCATTTGATGCTAAATATCAAATTGAAATATAAAGCTAAAAATATAATAAAAGGTAGATTTAAAGAAAAATAAACGATGGGGTTATTGGTATTAGTTACTGAATAAAGGAGTTCTCATAGCGAATATAAATATCCATATATTTACTATGGGTTTGATAATGATTTTCATTAACAGTAAAATAACTATAATAGATAGTTATTCACAAGGTGCGAAGTTACGCAAGTGTTTACCCTATGAGCCTTGTGGTAAAAATGAGAAACATAGCGGTATTTACGTCACTGGAGACAATAATATGAGTTATACATTACCTGCTTTACCTTATGCTTATGATGCGCTGGAACCACACTTTGACAAGCAAACCATGGAAATCCACCATACCAAGCACCATCAAACCTATGTGACTAACACCAATACAGCGTTAGAAAAACTGCCTGAATTAGCGGGTTTAGATATCGATGTTTTGATTCAAAAATTGGACCAAATCCCAGCTGATCAACGTACGTTTGTTCGTAACAACGCTGGTGGCCACTCAAACCATAGTCTGTTCTGGAAAGGTTTGAAATTAGGTACTGAATTAAAAGGCGAACTGAAAGCTGCGATTGAGCGTGATTTCGGTAGCGTTGATGCATTTAAAGAACTGTTTGAAAAAGCAGCTGCAACACGTTTCGGTTCTGGCTGGGCATGGCTGGTTCTGAAAGATGACGGTAAATTAGCTGTCGTTTCAACTGCTAACCAAGACAGCCCATTAATGGGTGAGGCTATTTCAGGCGTATCTGGTTACCCAATTATCGGTTTAGACGTATGGGAACACGCTTATTACCTGAAATTCCAAAACCGCCGCCCTGATTATATTAAAGCATTCTGGTCAGTTGTGAACTGGGATGAAGCAGCGGCACGTTTTGCAGCAAAAGCTAAATAATTTTATAAGATAATTTATTTGCCATAAGCGCAGCGTTAATGCTGCGCTTTTTTTATTTGTACTCCACCAATTGTTATCTCTACTGGCATTCTTTATGATGGAAGATCTATTACTTTGCTAAGTGGAGAGCACTGTTCATGTCATATTTTCCCCAGGTCTTTATCGGTAAAGTCCAAGCAACCCAGTCTTGTGGGCACAGCGCTATTCATAAGCAAGCTGCCGACGGGTTATTGATGTTAGGGCAATTGGGGCTTGATGGCGATGAACAAGCTGAAAAGCGCTTCCATGGTGGGCCAGATAGAGCACTTTGCCATTATCCTAGGGAACATTATGATTTCTGGGTCAATGCATATCCTGATTTAGCCGATTTATTTGTTGCCTCTGTATTTGGGGAAAATATATCAACGTTGGGTATGACTGAAGAAAACGTATTTATTGGGGATATTTTTGCATGGGGTGATGCGCGTATTCAGGTCACTCAACCTCGTTCCCCTTGTTATAAGCTCAATGGGTTAACGGGAATTGAAAATTTTGCACAAATGATGCAAGACAATGGGCGCTGTGGTTGGTTGTACCGTGTCATTAAAACAGGCAATGTTAGTGAAAATGCGCCATTAACGCTATTGAGCCGCAATAGTGATATTTCAGTACAAGAAGCCATTATGATTGCATTTCACGCTCCTTATGATGAGGAACTATACCAGCGCCTGTTAAGTGCTGCAGGGTTATCCGCAAGTTGGAGCTTAACCATGCAGAACCGTTTAGATAACCACCGCATCGAAGAGTTTAAGCACCGGTTGTTTGGTAAACGTTAATCGCTAGCGAAAAGCTATTGTGCGCTTATAACAAAGAGAGTCTTTAGCCATAAGCGTTTGCTAGTAATATAACGTGCGATACTGAGAATGCCTATGTCTTAGGTGTTTGTTGTATAAACTGTTGGTACCACGGGATATTCGCCATTAATTCGAGATGTGTTCCCTGAGCGATAATTTTTCCTTTCTCCATATACACAATTTCATCTGCTTGTCGGGCTAGATTAGGCTGGTGGGTGACGACGATACGTGTCTGTTGTTTGGCTTGAGTAATAAGGTCAATCACGGAGGCTGTATTGATGTTATCAAGGCTTGCTGTTGGTTCATCCATTAAAATGATATTAGGATGCTGTAGAATCAATCTTGCAATACACAGCCGTTGTCTTTGTCCTCCAGAAAGTAACATACCGCCAGAACCAACCTCTTTTTCTAAGAACGTATGATTGGCAGTGAAATTAAGTTGTGTCAGTAATGCACTGATTACCCGGTCATCAATATTATTATCATCAAGTACCAAATTTTGGCGTACGCTACCGCAAAATAAACGGCTATCTTGTAGTAAGACTCCCCGGTGAGCACACAACACCTCTTGTGATAGGTTTTTAATATTTTTATTACCGTAGTTCACACTGCCATATGTTGGGTCTTGTAAGCGAGCGAGTAAGCTTAATAATGTACTTTTTCCTGCTCCTGATGGCCCTACAATGGCGGTAAGTGTATGTTCCTTAAAGCTAAGACCTATGTTTTGTAAAATGCATTTTTTATTGTCACTGTAAAATGATAACTGTTCACAGCTAACGCTATCGATAGTGGGTGTTGATGAACGATAAGGAAATGTTAATACCGGAGCCTGCAAGGCTATTTCGATTCGTTGAATTGCTTTTTTCATTTGTCTAATTGATTGATCTAAATGAGAAAGTAACCACATAGGTTCAATTAAGCGCGCTAATAAAACTAACCCTGCTAGCCACATATTTAATGGCATCTTTGCATGATCAACTAAATAAATACCGAACCCAAAGAGCGTAATAAACGCGGTTTGTACCATTAATGAAAATAATAAGTGAAATGGCAAGCTTCTTCGTTGTAGCTGTCTCTGAGTTTGATATTGGGATGCTAAGGCAAATTTGGGATGCAGCTGCTCATAATGGGTATTTGAGCGACGAATCAATGGCTGGTGGAGCGCATATTGGTTGAGTGCACTCATTGCTTGTTGTTCTGATTCATGAGCTGCTCGTTCAAAAAAGGCAATTTTTCTGGCAGATAAGCGTAAAGAGACTAATAACAAAAGGAGTATAAACAGTAAAATAGCGCCAAATGCACCTTGATAGACTAACATTCCAATCACGATAGTACAGGGCGTGACTAACCCATTAATAATAGGATGGAGTAAATGTGCGGGTACAGACATAACCTGTGATACAGGTCCTGAAATTAATTGGTTGCTGTTTGAAATGGGTTGCAATGAAAGCGGCAGATGGCGAATAAGTGCCGTAGCAAGATAGCGCATCACCAATCCCCCTGCAACATAGCCTTTCTGGGTGGCTATAAATGTTACGGCGAGTGTTGTTAAGCTAGAAAGAGTGAATAGTATTAATGGCATAGTGGTATCAAGGTGCCAATCTAAAATAACAACAAATAAAAATAACCCGCTAATTCCCTCTAAAACAGCGCTTAGGGTCATCCAAAATATAGCATTACGTACGGTGCACAATAAGCGTTTAAGCACAGTTCTCCTCCAATGCACGTAAAAGTTGCTGATAGGGTTCTGAATGTATTGAAAGTTGTTGATGCGAGCCTTGTGCGATTAATTTTCCGTTGTCTAACAATAATATGCGGTCTGCGAGATTCAAGCCGTTTAAGTCATGGGTAATAAGTACACAAGTTCGCGGCTCGCTATACAATAAATTAAGCACCCGCTGTGCATTTCGAGGGTCAAGTGCGGATGTCGGTTCATCAAGCAGCAATAAAGGCGCTGGTGATAGCAATGCTCGTGCAATCGCGAGGCGTAGAGCCTCTCCACCGGACAACACCATATCTTGCTCTATTACGGCATCCAGCCCTTTAGGTTGTTGTTTTATCAGTGATAATAAGTTGAGCTCACCAAGGTAACGGTACATATCATCTTCAGTGGAGTTAGGGGCAAATAGCTGTAGATTTTCACGCACAGAACAAGGCAGAGGCGGGGTGCTTTGCATGACGATGGAAACCGTACGGTTCAAACTAGTTAATGATAGCAGTGGTAATGGAACCGAGTTAAAGAGGACATTTCCCTCTGTTGGGTCTAAAAAGCGCGCCATAAGTTGTATTAAGGTGCTTTTTCCCGCTCCAGACGTTCCGACAATAGCAATAAATTCGTTGGGGGCTACGGTGATATTAATATTCGATAATATTGAGTTATCACCTATTTTAACGTCAACTTGGACAAGTTTGAGCTCACCTTGGGATGGGGTAATTTCCTTTTCTCCGTAATGCATATCCGGTTCAGCTAGAAGTTGGCGAATACGTTCTGATGCGCTAACAGCAAGGTTCAAGGCGTCTGCACCATGCCCCATTGCAGCAACGGGGGCAGCAATACTACTAATTAATAGAATGAATAAAATGATTTGAGCGAGAGGTACGGGCTCAGAGAGTAATGAAACCCCAAAAATAACCCATAATGACAGCAATGTGCTGCTGATACCGACTTGAGTCAGTGAGCTCAAGGCGCCTATTTTACTTATCCATCGCTTAAAGGCGATTTCAAATTGGTATAACGCTTGTGATGTTTTTTTTTGAATGGATTGATTGGGATATTGCCTTGCCTGTAGCGGGTTATCTGCAAGTTCAGCATATTGTTCATACAGGGCACTCATTGTCCGGTTACGTGAGGTATATAGCGCCTGATAACGTATAGAACGCATTTGTTTAAATAAAAAAACCGAGGTGATTAATGGCATTAAGCAAAAAATGGTGAGTAGTGCATTTTGCCATAATAAAATGAGAGCTGCTGTTATTGGGACGATAATTAATTTTGTGATATCTGCAGGGGCATGAGCGGTTAATTGATGTAGCCAGCGAACATCACGGTCAGCTATTTGCAAAAAGCCATCTCGACCATGTTGGGCAAAGTGGTTTAGAGGGAGTTTTTCTACTTTATCCAGAAGTTGTAGCCTGAGTTGATGGCAGAGATGGTTATCAGTTTGATGTGTTAAATACAGAGCAAAAGTTTGGCAAATTAGCCAGCTCACACCCCCTATGGATGCAATAACAACCCATTCATAATATTGATGAACGGAAGCGTTGGCAATTTGGCTAATTGCTATCAATGGAATGAGTGAACAGAGGCCTGCGATGGCTTGTAAAATAAGTGCAAATAATAGTGTGAAGCGATAGGGACGAAGTAATTCCCAAAGTGCGCGGTACATGCGAAACCTCCATAGCGAATCGGTCACTTTAATTTATTTCGCTTTGTTATCGTGAATTAGTTGTTTTGCTTGCCAGACTATTTGTTTTGTTTGCAGGCCTTATTGGCGGTATTCATTTTTAAAGCGCTTTTTTGGGGTTTTTAGTAAGATGGCGATATTGCGATTAGGAATATTGAGGGGGGTGAGATGCAATATGATTTAAATGATCTCTACTATTTTGTGAAAGTTGTCGAATATGGTGGTTTTTCACAAGCGGGTTTGGCTCTAGGGATCCCTAAATCTAAATTGAGTCGACGTATTGCAGACTTAGAGAAAAACCTTAATGTTTCATTGATTTACCGTTCTACTCGTCAGTTTCATGTCACGGAAGTGGGGCAAGTCTTTTATCAGCAGTGTAAAAATGTGGTGGATGAAGCTGAAGTTGCTCATGAATTGATTTGTTCCGTTCAGTCACACCCTAAAGGAACGATCAAGTTATCGTGTCCAGTCGCACTGTTACAAGTCTATCTCAATGAATTACTTGTAGATTTTATGATAAAGTACCCTGATATCGATGTTCAAATTTTAGCAGTTAACCGCCCTGTGGATGTGATTAGTGAAGGGTTGGATTTAGCTATTCGAGTGCGTTCATTGCCATTAGATGATTCAGGCTTAATGATGAAAGTACTAGGATATTCACGGCGTATCTTAGTGGCTAGCCCGCAGTTATTCGCAGAGCACGGTGAACTCACAGAGCCCGAAAAGCTGGTGGATTACCCGATGTTAGCGAATACAGAGCACTCACAAAATTACACGTTGACCCTAAAAAATAGTCACGATCTTAGCTTTACGCAGCATTTCACCCCGAAGTTAGCGACAACAGATATTTTAACGTTATACCATGCGGCACGCAAAGGTGTTGGGATCGCAAGGTTGCCTTATGGTGTGGTAGAAAAAGACATTGAATCAGGGGATTTGATAGAGGTATTACCGAAATGGCAGTTTCCTGAAGATATCATTCATGCGGTATATCCATCACGCAAAGGGTTGTTGCCATCAATCCAATTATTATTAAATCATTTAGCAGATAATATTTCGCCGTCAGTGAAATAAATTTCCCCGATAGCGCATTAGGCTATCAGGGAAATATTTCTCATTTACTGTGTTTCAGGAATGCGGCCAAATTTCCCACTGTTGAAATCATTCACTGCTTCATTGATTTCTTGCACAGTATTCATCACAAATGGGCCGTAACCAACAACCGGCTCGTTAATAGGATCACCACTGAGCAACAGTACTAAGGCATCTTCTGTGGCTTCTAACAGAATATTGCTATCTGTATCGTCGAGGATCATCAGCTCCCCTTCGTTTAAAGCAGAGCGGCCATCAACAAATATTGAACCACGTAACATGACTAAACCGACATAGCGTCCCGCTTTGGTTGGGATACCGACCGTTTTACCTTTGTTAAGCTGCAAATCCCATACATCTAATGGACTAAAGGTTTTTGCTGCACCTTTATTGCCTAAATAGTCACCCGCGATCACTCGCAGTGTTCCTGCATCATTGGGTAATGCGACTTTTGGCATACTATGGCTTTCTAACAGCTGGTAGCCGGGGGCCGCTGATTTGTCTTTTGCTGGCAAATTAACCCACAGTTGTACCATATCAAGAGTGCCACCTTGTTTCATGAAGGCGTCAGACTGATACTCTTGATGTAAAATACCCGATGCCGCAGTCATCCATTGAACATCGCCTGGGCCTATCACACCGCCTTCCCCTGTAGAGTCATGGTGAGCCACTTCGCCATCATACACTATTGTAACGGTTTCAAACCCACGGTGTGGGTGCTCGCCAACCCCCCTATTTGCTGAATTTGAGCTTGAAAAATCAAAAGGCCCCGCTCTATCGAGTAAAAGGAATGGGTTGAGGTATTTCCCATGATCGTTATAGCTAAACATTGAACGGACAGGAAAGCCGTCTCCGACCCAATGGCTGCGAGGAGATTGATAGATACCAATAATTTTTTTCATGGTTTTGCTCCTAAAATTGTTTTGATGACTGAATAATAAAGGAGCAAATCACTTGGCAGTAGTAGCAAAAATAGGTTTCATTGTTGCAGTGATAGAACAATAGAATAAAGACTAATTATTCTATTTATAGAACAGTGTTTATCAAAAACTGGACTACTCAGCCTTAAATCGATGAATTAATCTAAATAACACGAAAATAGAGCGTCTATCGTTCTATTTTTAAATCAAAAACAGATTTCATATTTTATCGATTGAGAGGTTTCATCATGAGTAGCCCAGCTAATTTTAATGGTCAACGTCCTGCTATTAACCCAGAAGATGCGGTGATGTTATTAATCGATCACCAGAGTGGATTATTCCAAACCGTAGGTGACATGCCAATGACGGAATTGCGTGCTCGTGCCGCTGTTCTGGCTAAAATGGCTTCCCTAGCTAAAATTCCAGTAATAACAACGGCTTCTGTACCTCAAGGCCCAAATGGTCCGTTGATCCCAGAAATTCATCAAAATGCGCCACATGCACAATATATTGCACGCCGTGGCGAAATTAATGCATGGGATAACCCTGAGTTTGTGGCAGCGGTAAAAGCAACAGGTAAAAAACAATTAATTATTGCAGGAACCATTACCAGTGTTTGTATGGCTTTCCCTGCGATTAGTGCGGTGATGGATGGTTATCAAGTATTTGTGGTCATTGATGCATCAGGTACTTACAGCAAAATGGCGCAAGAAATCACCTTAGCGCGTGTCGTTCAAGCGGGTGTCGTTCCAATGGATACTGCGGCTGTTGCTTCAGAATTACAAGGGACTTGGAACCGTGAAGATGCGGCGGAATGGGCAATGGCTTACACACAAATTTTCCCTGCTTATCAATTATTAATTGAAAGCTACAGCAAAGCGCAAGATGTTCTGAAAAATAATGAGCAATTAGATTCTGAACGTTAATTCGTGATAAACCCCACATTTAACTTACGGAATTAAATCAGGTGGTGGATGGCATATTTGCTCCAACCCATATGTGATATTAATCTAATTGATTGTTATTGAGCATGGTAAAAACGGGAAATTTATCCCGTTTTTTATGAAAAATTTATTTGGGGTAGCAAACATAAACCCAAGCGGGTGGAAAATTGAGATAGACACGTTGTTTTGTAAAATTAAAATAGCGAGAAAACATCTTTTCGCAGGATTGGGTGTATTGAAATAAAATAAAAACCCCTTGCTTGACAACTAAGCATTGATTCGCTTTTTTCAGAATTCTCATGCCTATCTTTTTATTTAGTGAGAGAAAAGGAATGCCAGAGATAATCACATCATACTCATCTTGAAGATATTCAGCCGAAATGGGGTAAACGACAACTCGGTTATCTTTAATCTGTTGAAGTTGTGTAATAAACGTATTATTAACTTCATAAATATCTAATGATGTATTTAATGAAGACTTTTGCAGTATTTGCTTTGTCATTACGCCATTACCAGCACCTATTTCTGCAAATTTACTTTGTTTGTCCCAATCGATATAACTCAGCATGGTATTACAGAGTGAACTAGATGATGGAATAATCGATCCCATCTCCCTTGGCGAAGTAATAAATTGCTTTATATATTCTTTGTATGAATTAAGCCATAGCGCATTAATAATAAACATTTGCACCTCCAATTAGGGGTATAAGAATTGTTTATTGACTTCGCACGGGTAAACCGCACTCACTACAGAATTTATCGCCATATCGGATAATTGAGCGACATTGTTGGCACTGCATTACGTTACGGTATTGCTGCTCGATCTGCTGTTTATCGTTGTAGTACCCATTATTATGGTCACTGTGTTTGGATGAGTGTCCTTGGTTTGAATACCCCCCATGCTTGGATGACCCACCATGTTTGGAATAGCGTGAACCTCGATTTAACCCAAATAATTTGCTGAAAAATGACATAGGTAATTCTCCGTTATTGAGTGTGTTCACGATTAATATAAACGTTAGAGTTAACTCCAGACACAAGGCAAAAAGAGATTAATTACACGATATTACATTTAATTACTGTGGGTAATTAATTTGACGTTTTGAATTGATGGGTTGGGTATTACGGGAGGAAATAGGCGTTGTCAGTAGCCTAATGGGGGACGAATTTCCCCCATTACACTTAATTTAAGTGGTGAATATTACAACTGCGGGCGTTTAACGAAGCCAATTGCTTCATAAACTTTATCTAACGTTTCTTGCGCGCGAGCAGCCGCTTTAGTTGCACCTTCATCCATAATTTGGTTGAGCAGCGCTTCATCATTACGGAATTCATGGTAGCGAGTTTGAAGGGTAGTTAACATGCCAGAAACAGCTTCTGCTACAGCACCTTTTAGATGACCGTACATTTGGCCTTCAAATTCTGCTTCGAGTTCTGCGATTTTCTTACCAGTCACGCCCGACATGATATCTAATAAGTTAGAAACACCCGGTTTGTTTTCTAAATCATAACGAATACGCGGTGGCTCTTCGGAGTCAGTCATTGCGCGTTTGATTTTTTTCACGACAGATTTCGGGTCTTCTAATAATGCGATAACGTTGTTACGGTTATCATCAGACTTAGACATTTTCTTAGTTGGATCTTGCAGCGCCATAACACGGGCACCACCACCAGTCGGAATGAATGGATCGGGTACAGTGAAAATATCACCGTAAATAGCATTGAAGCGTTGAGCAATATCACGACTCAATTCAAGGTGTTGTTTCTGGTCAATACCAACGGGTACTTGATTTGTTTGATAAATCAAAATATCGGCTGCCATTAGTACCGGGTAATCAAATAGGCCTGCATTGATATTTTCTGCATGACGGGCAGATTTATCTTTAAATTGAGTCATACGGCTCAATTCACCGAAATAGGTGTAGCAGTTAAGCGCCCAGCTCAGTTGAGCGTGTTGTGGGACATGGGACTGAACAAAAATAGTGCTTTTTTTCGGGTCAATGCCACAAGCTAAATAAAGCGCGAGTGTATCAAGGGTTCTTTTACGCAGCTCGATAGGGTCTTGGCGAACGGTGATAGCGTGCTGGTCAACGATACAGTAAATGCAATCGTAGTCATCTTGCATTTGTACCCACTGACGTAATGCACCCATATAGTTACCGATGGTTAATTCACCGGAAGGCTGTGCGCCGCTGAATACGATTGGTTTTTGGGGTTGCTTTAAATTTTCAGTGGGAGTGCTCATTTAGTTATGTCCTTGCTTATTTTATTTCAGATAACCCAATTGCAGGTAATAAATCAGAAAAATGTGTTAATACACAGTTCGGTTCACTCAGTGCAATAGATTCACCATAGTTATAACCGTAGGTCAGACCGACACACGGGCATTCAGCGCTTTTCGCTGCAATAATATCATTACGAGAATCGCCGACAAAAAGCAATTCTTCTTTACGTAAACCGAATGTTCCCATCGTTAAGTAGAGAGGAGCTGGATGCGGTTTTAAAGCTTTGACATCATCGCTACCCAATACTAGAGAAAAGTAGTGTTCAATGCCTAACTTATTCAATAATGGCGCAATAAATGGGGTTGCTTTATTCGTTACAATTCCCATAGGCAGGCCATGTTTCGCTAATTGCTCTAAAGTGTCTTTTACTTCAGGGAACAGTTGGCTGCCTGTTGTGACAGATGTTGCATAGAATTTATCAAAACTGGCTCGCGCTCTTTTTTGTAGCTCGGGCGTGATTTCGGCTCCTGCCCAAGAAAGCGCTCGCTCAACTAATATATCAACCCCATTGCCGACCCAAATAGAAACGCGTTCTTTACCTGCGGGAGGGAAATTTAATTCGTTGAGCATATTGTCGATAGCGTCAGCTAAGCCGCTGGCGCTATCTACGAGAGTGCCGTCTAAATCGAAAGCTATCGCTTTGATATTCTCTAATACGACTTGAGTCATTGAGATACCTTTTGTAATTCGTTACGCATCGCGTCGATAACAGTTTTATAGTCGGGTTGGTCGAAAATAGCAGAACCTGCAACGAAGGTGTCGGCACCTGCTGCTGCAATCTCTGCGATATTATTCACCTTGACACCGCCATCGACTTCCAAACGAATATCATAACCACTCTCATCAATTAATTTACGGACTTGGCGCAATTTATTGAGTGTTTGTGGGATAAAGGATTGTCCACCAAAGCCGGGGTTGACAGACATGAGCAGGATCATATCGACTTTATCCATCACATAATCAAGGTAGCTAAGTGGGGTTGCTGGGTTAAATACTAGCCCTGCGGTACAGCCATGCTCGCGAATTAACTGCAGTGAGCGGTCAACGTGTTCACTGGCTTCAGGGTGGAAGCTAATATGGGTTGCACCCGCTTTAGCAAAGTCAGGGATAATGCGGTCAACGGGTTTCACCATTAAATGGACATCAATAGGTGCGGTTATTCCGTAGTCTCGCAGTGCTTTACATATAGGCGCCCCAAACGTTAAGTTTGGTACATAATGGTTGTCCATAACATCAAAATGCACGATATCGGCACCAGCTGCAAGAACATTGGCAGTATCTTCGCCTAAACGGGCAAAGTCAGCAGATAAAATAGATGGGGCAATGAGAAAGTTTTTCATTATTGTCTCCGATTATTAATCGTTATCTGAGAGCCATTCATCGCTAGGTACAAGGCGCTGTGTTTTTTTCTTATCTATTTTTCTAGGAGAAAGGCTATTTGGTATACCCGGATATAATGCCAGTAACTCATTGACTTTTGTCCGGTTCAATATATTTCTACTGATAGTGCGACGTACTTTTACAATATGTAATTGGGCTTGATGATACCACTCTCTCGTCATCGGGGTATCATGATTTGAGATCAAGACAGGGATTTTGCTTTCTGTTGATAACTTTTGTGCCAAAATCGCTAAGTTTTGTTGTTCAAGCGAATTAAATGAATTCGTATGATACGCGGTGAAATTAGCGGTATCTGATAAAGGTGCATAGGGTGGGTCACAGTAGACAACAGATCCCTCTTTTGCGTTGAGCAAAGTTTCACCATAATGCTGAGTCATAAACATCGCATTTTGTGATTTTTCAGCAAACCACAGTAATTCTTCTTTAGGAAAATAGGGCTTTTTATAGCGGCCGAAAGGAACATTAAATTCACCACGAGAATTATAACGGCATAACCCATTATAGCAGTGGCGGTTTAAGTATAAAAAAAGGACACTGCGTTTCTCAGTATCGGTCGATTGGTTAAAGGCTTCACGCATTAAATAATATTGTTCGGAAGTATTATATTCAGGTGTGAAGATTTGCTGGGCTTCTTCGATAAAAGAATCAGCACGGTCTTTAACTGTATTATAGAGGTTGATGAGGTCACTGTTGATATCTGCCAGTATGTAGGAATCATAACTGGTGTTTAAAAACACTGACCCAGCACCAACAAAAGGCTCAATTAAGCAATCACCTTGTGGAAGGTGTTTTTTGATTTCTTCCACAAGGGGGTATTTGCCCCCAGCCCATTTTAAAAAAGCGCGTTTTTTTTTCATGCCGTCTTTATTATTACAATCGTTTAGAGTACTAAATCTATACTCTGTCAGGACAACATAATGCGCCCGGGGAAAAACGTTGTTATTTTTGATCCTGTTTGACTTGTTTCATATTTCTAACCCACGGTTTTTTCGCTTGCACTGCAGCAGGTAAGGTTCCTATTGCATTTTTTGCGTCGGTCACTGAACTATAATTTCCGTGAATAAGAACATACCAGGTTTGCCCATTACGTATAGTTTTATAGACTTTGTAATTGGCCAGTTTGTTTTCTTTTGCAAAAGCTTCCAATGTATCAGAGCGGCTTGCGCTGCTGAGTTGTAATGTATAGCTACCGGCTGGCGCAGACATGATATTACTACCTTGGCTACTTGCTGTTGATGCAGGTTTCGCTGGCTGTTTAGTCTGCACAGGATGTTTTTGCTCAACGGGTTTTGCAGGTGTTTTTTCTGGTGTAACTGGTTTTACCACGGGTTGCTGTTCGACAGGTTTAACGGTTGGTGGTGTTAACTGTGTCGTATTTTGTGGTTGGTTAGTATTTGGTACAGAAACTTGGCCTTGATTTAAGGCATCAACGACATCACCAGGTATTTCGATACGCTCACCCAGACCATTTGGTTGAGTTTGAGGCTCTCCTTGGGTTGGTGTCGGTGTGATTTGTGAACCGGTAATTTCTTGCGGTTGCCCTGATAACGTTTGACCTTGTGAATTTGTCAACGATGAGGAGCCCGATAAGTCGATATTCTGTGAATTATTTGCACCCGTTGTTTGTTGCTTTTCATGCTCTGTAGGGGCCTTTAAAGCTGAGCTGATAGCAATAATGAGCAGCAATAGAACCAGAACACCTACACCAATCATAATATGTTGGCGTGAGAGTGCAATTTTAGGTTTTGCAGTAGATGATGATTGGCGTGAGCGCCCTGTCGGTCTATCTGATGTATCTGGCCTAAGATCATTTTGACCTTGAGGCTGGTTATCTGGTTTAAATTCGTCCATTTTCCTCTCCCGAATAAAATTTGCCTATAGTAGAGATAAAATGTCTCTTATCAGTACAACCTCTTAACGACCAAGCAGGGCATCGCTGCTTATTTTAAAGCATATATCCTTTCGTAATACCACGCTAGCCAAAGTGGTATTGATAATACGCTTTTTCAGAGTTTCGTATATAGGCGTAGGCATACCGTATAATTTAACGACTTTAGCGAACATCTACCAGTAACATTTTAAAACGTCAGTAAAAATTCGGGTTTTTCTTCGTTTTATGACATACAGGATGATATTGCCGCAATGACAGTCTGCGTATCAACATCTGAACGCATTTCCGAATGGCCGATAGTGGTAGGCAAAATTAAATGTAGTTTTCCACCCATCACTTTTTTATCTCGCATCATATGTGGGAGATAATCATCGGGCTTCATTTGTGACGGGCCTGTGACGGGAAGTGATGCACGTTCTAGAAGAGTGACCACCCGCTGTGTTTGTTCAGGAGTAAATTGGCCAAGTAGCTCAGCTGTTTTTGCTGCCATAACCATGCCAGCCGCGACAGCTTCACCATGTAACCAGACGCCATAGCCCATATGCGCCTCGATAGCATGGCCAAAAGTATGGCCTAAGTTCAATAGTGCACGTAACCCACTAGTTTCTTTTTCGTCTGCCGCAACGACTTGTGCTTTTAATTCACAACAACGGCGAATACAGTAAGCCATCGCTTGGTCATCAAGAGCGACGAGAGCATCGATATTATCTTCTAGCCAGCTAAAAAACTCACTATCGAGGATAATGCCATATTTAATGACCTCAGCTAAACCAGAGGCGAGTTCTCTTGGGGGAAGTGTTTTTAAACAGTTGAGATCAATCACGACAGAAGCGGGTTGATAAAATGCACCGATCATATTTTTCCCTAATGGATGATTGACGGCAGTTTTACCACCGACAGAAGAGTCCACTTGAGATAATAAGGTCGTAGGAACTTGAATAAAACGCACTCCACGCTGATAACTTGCTGCTGCGAAACCGGTTAAGTCGCCAATGACGCCCCCACCAAGAGCGATGAGGGTGGTGTCACGGTTATGGTGTTTTTCAAGTAATGCGGTAAATACATCATTCATAATGAATAATGATTTGTATTGTTCGCCATCCGGTAGAATGATGGTATCAACTTTTACACCTGAAGATTCAAGAACATGCTTTATCTTATCAAGATAAATAGGGGCAAGAGTTTCATTTGTCACGACCATTGCTCGTTGACCTGCAGTTAATGGCCAAAATGCATCCGTTTGTTGATATAAGCCGGGTGCAATATTGATTGGATAACTACGTTCGTCTAGAGTGACGGTGACTTTTTCCATCTTGCTTTACCTTAAGTTCATTTTTGAAAATAACACCATGAATAATTAGTTTTTTTCTAATAGTTCAATGATTTGGCTGGCAACAACTTTAGCGCTTTGTTCATCAGTATGAATGGTAATATCAGCAATTTCTTCATACATCGGATTACGTTCGTCAGCCAGTTTCTCAAGAACTTCACGTGCAGGTTCGTCAACTTGTAGTAGTGGACGTTTTTTGTCACGCTGTGTACGAGATAATTGTTTCTCAATTGTGGTCTCAAGATAAACAACGACACCGCGAGCGGATAAGCGATTACGGGTCTCTTTGGACTTAACAGAGCCACCGCCTGTTGCTAAAACAATGCCTTGTTTCTCTGTAAGCTCATTGATGATTTTTTCTTCGCGATCGCGAAAGCCTTCTTCACCTTCAAGGTCGAATACCCAGCCTACATCTGCGCCAGTGCGTTTTTCTATCTCGTGATCAGAGTCGAAAAACTCCATATTAAGCTGTTGAGCCAACTGACGGCCAATAGTACTTTTGCCAGCACCCATTGGTCCAACCAGAAAGATATTGCGTTTCTCTGCCATGTTTTTTGGTATTACTACGATTATTCGTTAATGATTACCCGCCCCGCCAATCAGATTAGCGGCGGGACCTAAACTGAAACCTCATAAGTGATGATGTGAGATCAGATAAGAAAATTATCTCAATACATCAACCTGAATTGCAACTATATAAATATGGCACTAAGCAAGCAAAGTGCCATATTTAAAATTGCAGGTTTCTATATTTGAGCCGTCTATGTTGTCTAATACCTTGTTTATCATGGTTTTTAACAGTTTTTAGCTATTGGTATCAGCAAGTTATTTCTGTTAAGTGTAGAGCAACATTAATTGTGGCTGTTTTATAAGCGACTGACAGCTTGTTCTTTAATCTACGGATAGTTAGAACACTCAATGGATAACCTTGTATGCTAAAACGACGTCAGCGTCAAATTTATCCGGTAGGTTTATGGCATAAAAAATATTTTTTTTTGTCATCTTTGACTTATTGCTTATTCAACTATTTGAAGTATATGCGTTATTTTTTCTATATTAAATATTGATAAGTTTTGGTGTTATAAAAACGATAAGGACACGTTTATCTATATGCTCTGCCGTATTTGTGAATAATGTACCTAGAAAAGGAATGTGAGATAAAAAAGGTAACCCCGTCTCTGTTTTTTCTTGTTTTTGCTGAAAAATTCCCCCAAGGATAAGGGTTTCATTATTTTTGATAGTGACGGTCGTTGCGATTTCTTGCTTATTGATGGCCAAGTGATGATGTTGACTGCTAGTGAGTGCAGTATCAGGCGAGTTATGACTAATTTTTAGATTTAACTCAACTTTTTCATCACGCACAATAGCGGGAGTGACATCCATTCCGAGTACAGCATCTTTAAATTGTACGTGCGTTTTCTTTTCATTACTGGTGACGTAGGGGATCTCAGTACCTTGCTGAATACTTGCGGGTTGTTGGTGTGAAGCAACTAAACGAGGACTCGCAATAATAGAAAGCAAATTTTCTTTTTCTAATGCTTTAAGTTTCATTTCAAGTAAACCCTCTCCAAGGCTAAGAACATTGAAGGAAAATTGCCCGGATATTGAAGAGTAACGGTTGTAACGATGTAAATGATTAGCGCTCAGGTTTCCCCCTGCCATCATTCCCCATTCTAAACCCAATTCTTGTAATGCAGTTCGGCTGCTACTAATGATATGTGCGGTGATTTGCACTTGTTTATTTGGCATATCTTTATGTTTTATCCATTCATCAATCAGTGCTAATCGGTCTGGATCATCTTTAATAATGAGGCTGTTTGTCGTGATATCGTGATGGATAGATGCATTTTTTGATAATAACGACGTATCAGGGTGTTCTAATAGGAGACGAACCTCTTGAACATTGATTGAGACTAATTTAAATATTTTTTCGGCTTGTGGTGTTTTACTTGGCGCTATCGGCGCTATTGTAATCTCCGAAGTGGGCTGATTTTCTATTACTAAAGGTGGGGTAAGTGGTGCAAAGGGATCTCTAATTTCTTCGGCAGAGACTAAAAATGAAGATAAAAAGAGGAGTCCTCCAATAATTATCATGTGAATGTTAGTTAGTGAGCTATTCATTATGGTTATCATCCTTGATAGCAAGAGTGTTGTTGAAAAAAGAAAATGAGATGGTGGTAACAATAACTCCTTGTTTTAAAATTATTTTTATGTCATGAAAATGCCATCTCTGAGTTTGAGGAAGAGTAAGAAGTTGCTCTATAACGTAATAAATAGCAGCAAAATTGCCTTGGAACTCCATAAAATAGGTATTGATATCTGTGGATTGCAATTGATTAAGTGTGACTGAAGAACGAGAAAGTAAAGTATTTAACTGTGTAAGTAATTCAAGAGGGGCTTCGTTAATATCAACTGATTGTTTTAACAATTGAGCCTGCTTTTCTAGCTGTTGCAATGAAGGTGAGCGGTGGAGAGTTTTCGTTTCTTTTGCAATTGTTTCAGTTAAACTCAGGTTCTCAGTGGCTAATCCCATGATCTGATTTTGGTTTTCTTTCCAGTATAAAAAATATCCAGCAGTGATACAAAGAGCCATGAAGAAGCAAACCGGTAGCGTTTGTTGCCAAAAAGGGCGATACCAAAAAGAATGTGTAGATTCACTCATCGAGCTCCCCTTGGTATTTAGCAGTTAGGTGTAAACGATTTAATTGATTCATTCGGCTGATTTTTTTCAATTGAATATCGCTCAAACCAGGGTGTTTTTTAAGCTGTAAGCCGAGTGAATTGATATCTTGAAAATCATAACTGTTAGCTTTGATCTCTATTTTGTTATCCATTAACTGTAGATTTGTGAGCCAACTTTTTGGTGGGGTTATAGTTGAAAGATTTTGTAATAGCCTAAGTAAAAATTGGTTATTTTCCATGATGCTATCTATCTGTCTTTTTTTGTTCATCAAACTATTGATCTGTGTTTGTTGAGCAGTGATTTGCAATGTTAATTGCTGTATCTGTTCGTATTGCAGTTGGCTATTATGCTTTCTATTTTTTAGGTCATCTATTTCAATTTGTTGAAATAAAAATAAAAAAACACAAGCTATAATTACTGAACAGCAAACTACAAAGCAAAAGAGTAAAAACTCTCGTATCTTCTTTTTTATTTGCTGTTGGCGCCAAGGGAGAAAATTAACTTGGTATAGTTCCATCAGTTAAATATCTCCATGACGCAAAGCAAGGCCAGTAGCAATCACAAAATCCCCCAGTAATTGCGGTAATTTAATATTATGCTGTTGAAAAGCTTGACGTAATTCCCAGTAATGAGCTATCTCAGCAGTACGATGAATATGTTGATGGT
Organism: Providencia rettgeri; assembly: GCA_900455085.1. Lineage (NCBI taxonomy): Bacteria > Pseudomonadati > Pseudomonadota > Gammaproteobacteria > Enterobacterales > Morganellaceae > Providencia > Providencia rettgeri. Next base: position 92,510 of record UGTZ01000001.1, read on the forward strand.
CTGTAATTAGGTAGATAGGTAAAGTGGGTGAAGTATCTTCTTGTTCGAGAAAAGGGAGTAAGTGATAAAGTGTTTGTATATCAGTATCTTGTAAATGGTTATAATTAGCTGGCTGGCTAACTGGCCCTGACCAAAGCCATTCACCTTGTCGGTAATGAATAACCCAACATTCATCGGGTAAACCCGCATTTCTTGCCACATAACGTAAAGCTATGGGGGCGACATCAATAGCAAGTAGGTTAAATCCGCTTTCTGTAAATAGATTTTGCCAAAAGGTAATATCTGACTGGCGAGCCCCATTAAAATAAACTTGTTGTTTGATGACGCGATAGTCGATAGCCAGCTCTTGGGCGTGCATAGAAAAACGCTTTTCAGCTTGAGATTGTAAGTACCACCCTAATTCCGGTTGTGGCAATTTGATTTCACTGGGTAATGAAATTTGTTGTTTTATTGTACGAACGGCAGGTAATGCGAAGGATACTGAACACTTTTTAGGTAATTTCTGACGCCATTGTAATAAAATATCCAGTAAAATTTTATGTTGCTCATGGCTAGAATTATCCGTTAATTCGAATGGTAATTGTTGCTGCCAACATTCACATAAATGCCAGTATTGTCTGCGCCGCTTTGCAGCGACTAACTGTATTCTATCTCGATATAGGTCGATCCCAATGTTCCATTTTGATGTATACATAGTTAATTTCCTTATCATTAACAAATAAATTACGTTTTCTATTGTGCTGTATAAGCTTTATACTGTGTGTTAGTGATATCTAAACCCTCTTGTTAGCCGAGCATGGGAATTTTCCGGTGAAGTTCGTAAAATATTTTTTTATTCTTGTTTTCTGTTGCATTTTTTTGGGAACCGCCTCGATTTATGGCATGTATAAATATGTCGAAGGTGAGTTACCCGATGTCGCAACAATGAAAGACATTCGTCTGCAAGTTCCAATGCAGGTATACAGTGCGGATAACGAATTGATTGCCCAATATGGGGAAAAACGTCGTATTCCTTTACCGCTGGCAGAAATTCCTCCTTTAATGATAAAAGCATTTATTGCAACTGAAGATAGCCGTTTTTATGATCACCACGGGATTGACCCGATTGGTATTTTTCGTGCTATTACTGTCATGGCATCATCTGGTCATGCTTCTCAGGGGGCCAGTACGATTACTCAGCAGCTCGCGAGAAACTTTTATTTAAGTCCTGAAAAAACCTTGATGCGTAAAGTTAAAGAGGCTTTTTTGGCTATTCGCATTGAGCAGATTTTTACTAAAGATGAAATTATGGAGCTGTACCTGAATAAAATTTATTTAGGTAACCGTGCTTATGGCGTCGGGGCGGCTGCATACGTTTATTTTGGTAAGACAGTGGATGAGTTGACGCTTAGTGAAATCGCGATGATTGCGGGTTTGCCAAAAGCACCTTCTACATTTAACCCGCTGTATTCTTATGACCGTGCAGTAAATCGTCGTAATGTGGTTCTTTCTCGTATGTTTGAGGAAAAATACATTACTCAAGACCAATATGAACAAGCAAAAAATGAAAAAATAGTTGCTTCGTATCATGCGCCGAAAATCGATTTTTCTGCGCCGTATTTAGCCGAAATGGCACGTCAAACCTTGTTTGATAAATATGGTGAAGATGCCTATACCGATGGGTATAAAGTTTACACTACGGTGATCCGCAAAGATCAGGAAGCAGCAACAACTGCAGTTCGTAATAATTTGATCGACTACGATACTCGCCATGGTTATCGCGGTCCTGCCGAGGTTTTATGGAAACAGAATGAAACGGCTTGGACAGCAGAGCAGATTGTCGAAAAATTGAAAAAAATGCCTGTCTATGGGCCGTTAATGCCAGCTGTCGTGACATCTGCAACGGCTTCAGAAGCACAAGTGATGTTAGCTGATGGTTCGCAAATCCCCATTACAATGACCGGAGTGCGTTGGGCGCGTAAATTTATTTCAGATACTCAGCAAGGTGCCGCGCCAAGAGCCGTAAATGCAGTGATGCAAGTGGGTGAACAAATTTGGGTTCGAAAAGTTAAAGATAACTGGTGGTTAGGGCAAGTGCCTGATGTAAATGCTGCCTTTGTTGCTTTGAATCCGAATGACGGTGCAATTATTGCGCTTGTTGGTGGGTTTGACTTCAATATGAGTGAGTTTAACCGGGTTACCCAATCATTACGCCAAGTTGGTTCGAATATTAAACCTTTCTTGTATACCGCTGCGATGGATAAAGGCCTGACATTATCATCATTACTTAATGATGTGCCGATTAGCCGTTGGGATGCGGGCGCTGGTTCTGATTGGCGTCCTAAGAATTCACCGCCTCGATATGATGGACCTATTCGTTTACGTCAAGGTTTAGGTCAATCAAAAAACGTTGTGATGGTTCGCGCAATGAGAGCCATGGGTGTGGACTATGCCGCTGATTATTTGACTCGCTTTGGTTTCCCAGCGGAAAATATTAACCGTACAGAGGCGTTAGCGCTAGGTGCGCCATCATTTACACCAATGCAAATGGTTCGTGGATATGCCGTCATGGTTAATGGTGGGTATTTGATTGACCCATACTACATTTCGAAGATCGAAAATCATAATGATGAGGTTATTTTCGAAGCTAATCCTAAAATAGCATGCCCGGATTGTACGGATATTCCGGTGATCTATGGGGATACTGAACGCACTATTGCGAGCAAAGGTATTGATGATGAATCTACCGAAGAAGTTACACAATCGGGGGATGATGCCGTCATACAAGAGCCAACAATGGAATTAACAACGGCATCTAACCTAGGCGGGAACTCCGGTGACCAATATGCGCCTCATGTGATTAATACCCCACTCGCATTCTTAATTAGGGATGCGATGATGACTAATATCTATGGTGAGCCTGGTTGGTCTGGTACGGGTTGGCGTGCAGCGAGAGACTTAGGTGGTCGGCGTGATATTGGTGGGAAAACAGGAACAACGAATAGCTCGAAAGATGCTTGGTTCTCTGGCTATGGTCCAGATGTTGTGGCTTCAGCATGGATAGGTTTTGATGACAATAGGCGTACACTAGGTCGTGGTGAAGCGGGTGCTAAAAGCGCACAGCCAATGTGGGACGACTTTATGAAGTCTATTTTGGATGGAGTACCTGTGAAAACAATGAAGCCGCCAAAAGGGGTTATTTCTGTATCCATTGATAGCCGGACAGGTAAGTTAGGTTCTTCCCGTCGTGAGTATTTTATTGAAGGAACGGAACCGAAAGAACATGCTGTACAAGAGGTAGGCACGACAATTTCTACGGAAGGTGGGGCTAGCCAAGAGCTATTTTAAAATTATTGTTGGCTAAACTCTCTCAATTAGCACCCCATTGTTGATTTAAAACATGGGGTGTTTTCTATAGAGACATTTAATATATCAGGCGATTATGTGCCAATATTAATAATTGGTTATGGAAATCACATACAGCTGATACAATAATAAGTGTTTTTACTTACTACTTTTTAAGTAACGTTCTAGATAGAAAAGTGCGCTAATATTCCGAGCTTCGTTGAAATCAGGGTGTTCCAGTAATTCCATCATTCGAGATATTGGCCATAGCTCTTGTTGTAGTGGTTCTGGCTCATCTCCTTCGAGTTTTTCGCTGTATAAGTCTTGAGCGATAAGAATGTTCATTTTACTTGAGAAGTATGATGGTGACATCGTAAGTTTGGCGAGCTGAACAATGTGATTAGCGCCATAACCTATTTCTTCTTTGAGTTCACGTTGGGCTGCTTCAATGGCGATTTCACCGGGGTCGATAGCACCTTTGGGAAAGCCTAATTCATAGCTTTCAATTCCGACAGCGTATTCGCGAATGAGGATGAGGTTATCACCCATGATAGGAACAATAAGAACCGCTTCACGTTTTTGCGGGCCGCATTCTTTCATAGACTCGTTTTTCGCCATTACTAAATTCGAGGTCAACTGATTGAATGCTGAATAATTTTGATTGAGCAACATCTTGAATATTCAAGATTTTTGGTTTTTTTAACTCTGTCATAACGATTTCCGAACAGGATGAGTGAAATCTATTGCTAAAAGCATATTTCATTGATTTACGAGACGCGTTGTACTTAGTACTGCCCGTATTTTGAAATCACCGTACAACTATGACCTATATCAAAATAAAATGATAGATATTATCGAGTCGATAAAATGCTGTTAGTATAATCGTCGTTCAAAAATAGCACGGATGAATAAATAAAAAAATTTTTTACAAGATGTTGTAATTTAAAATAAAAATCCTAAATAGAATAGGAATTGGCTTATTTTTAGAAAGCCTGATGGTTGATATGCTTTTCTTATTCATTTTTCATTGGGGAAACAATGCTGAACCATGTCATTATAACGGCTATAATTGTTATTAGCCTGACTATAATGGCTTCCTTCCTATATTTTAGGCGGGGGCGGCGTTCTGGCGTCTATCAAATACCCTCTGTAGCGTCACCATCATTTAGAAAAATGATTGATTCAGATTACCAAACCATCTCTCAGTATTTAAATTATTGCTCTGCTGTATCAATAAATTCTTCTCAACATCCATGGCAAATCAAAAAAAATTCAACAATAGCAACAATTTGCCATTCATTAACGCGTTTTTAATTTGCGCCAAGAGCAGGGAAATAGCTGGCGTTATTTTATTGATACCATTGAAGTTCAGCTCCCTTCACAGCTTGAACCGTTTTTGCAACGCCAAAATGTCATGGATATAGTAGAAACAGACCACTTACCATTGATTATTTCAATGAATAGCCATTCGCTGAAAGATTTCAGTAGTGAATGGCAAACAGGCGTACCACTCGATTCAACATGGCCTGATGCGGCTATACAAGAACGTGGTCAACATAGTATTGAACGATTGAAAGTTCGTAAAGAGACGGCAGAAGAGCATCGATTACACAACGCCACAGGTTGGCTTGGTGCCGCGATTATTTGCCTAAGTTTTTTATTTGGTTATTTAACCCTCGTCTCAATCCCGTTATTACAGGAATCGGGGTTGGTGATTACAATGATTACGTTTGTTATTGGGTTACTTGTTCTCTTTCGCTCTAGGATGTTTCCTCGAAAATATCAAGATATTCAATGTATTCACGGTCAACCAAAGCGCTGGGAGCTTTATGGCGAGCTTGATAAAAAATATTCCACAAATACCTCTATTGCGGGTATTGATTTGCACTACCCCAGCCATTGGGCGAATTATTTAAAATACGAAGAAAACCAAGCCGTTAATATTGATTTTTATACGACGGGTGAGGTGGTTAGACTCGGTAAGTATCTTTCTTTGCATGAAGAAGAACGTTATTACCCATATAAGCGGTTCAAAAAGAATGTGTTGATGTTAGTTGGGGCATTATTAACGATGGCCTTGATATTTGCATATCAAACCGATGGGGTTACCGATAAAACTGGGTTTTGCTTGGTTAGGTGGTACAGAGAAAATTAAGGTTGAGGACCCTAAGGACCTCGTTTCCCGTCAGATCAAAATTGGGGATACATTAGTTGCCCAAGGTAAAGGGATGTGTTATCGCCCACCGAATTTTAATAAAGAAAACCAAGCACAATTTGTGCCATTTGATTGTTCGGGGATTTATTGGAATGATGTAAGTTTACTGACCGAGCCTCAATCTGAGGTTGTTGAACGTTCGATATCATTGCTTGATACCGTCAAAAGCCAATTGCATCCAGATAAAAACTCGGCAGGAGTTAATCCAAGATTACAGCGCGATATTATGAAGTCAGGGATGAATATTATCTTTGATTTTTCGGCTATCATTATGGGAACAGAACAACTGTGCCATAATTCTGATAATTGCCTAAAATTAAAAAATGCGCTGACTAATCTAGGAAGTACAGAGGATTGGCCTGCTTTAGTACAGAAAGCGTCGACTGGGAAATTAAAAGGGGCCCATGTTTTATTGCGTGCGGGTAGCGCTGAGGCCTTGGAAAACATTGTGGAAGACACCATATATGATTTTATCAAAACAGAATAGAGAAAGAAGTGCGTAAAATTAATAGTCCTCCTCCTGGAGGTGTTTTATTAATTAGTGATGAAAATAAGCCTTTAGTCGATTCGATACCGGGAGCTTCTTTTAATGAGTTATCGCCATTACAGCGTTGGCAAGAATTGCAAAGGTTATCAAATCTTCTAATCAATACACCGTTCAATATTGAAGGGGTCATTACGAGTTTATCAGTAGATGCTAATGGCACATTGCAAATTGTGTTGCATGAAGAGCCCAATGCAAAAGTGGTATCTCAGTATATACGTAGTGCGATTTTTATCCTATTTTTGTTAGTGTGTGCTTTGTTAAATGGTTCGTTGATTGTGCTACGTGTTTTGAATAATAAGAAGCGTTTGCGTAATATCACAGAATATTATGATAAATGCTTTGAGGCTAATCCCCCTTCCTATCGTCGATAGTATCATCCCGAAAATAGAGGGAGCCTCTTCTTAGTTTGATTCAGACTTATGTTGAGGAGGCACCATGAATCAATCCACTATAGAACCTGTTCGCCTTGATAAATGGCTGTGGGCTGCGCGGTTTTATAAAACGCGTGCAGTCGCCCGTGAAATGATTGAAGGTGGTAAAGTTCATTATAATGGGCAAAGAACTAAGCCCGGGAAGATTGTTGAGCTACACGGAATCGTTAAGCTTCGACAAGGTAATGATGAACGGACGGTTGAAATCATGCAAATTAGTAGCCAGCGTAAAGGCGCGCCGGAAGCACAGTTGCTGTACTGTGAAACCGTAGAAAGTATTGAACAACGAGAGAAAATGGCACAAGCGCGTAAGATGAATGCACTGACGATGCCACATCCAGAGCGACGTCCAGATAAGAAAGAACGGCGTACTCTATTAAAGTTTAAACAAACAAATTCTCATGAGTCGTCTTGATGACGGCCTGAGCAACAGCCCGAGCAATAGAGAGATATTATGGCAAACCAAGACTTACTCCACCGTTTTTTATTTGAGCAACATTCCGTTCGTGGGGAAATGATCAGTGTTGATGAAACCTTTGAACATATTTTAGAAAACCATGACTACCCAACAGCGGTGAAAGGTTTGTTAGGTGAGTTACTTGTTGCTACCAGTTTATTGACGGCAACGTTGAAGTTCGATGGTGATATTACTGTCCAAATTCAAGGGGATGGGCCGGTTAATCTGGCGGTTATCAATGGTAATAATTTACAACAGATGCGTGGTGTTGCACGTGTAGATGGCCCTGTTGTGGCTGGTAGCACTCTGAAGCAGATGATTGGTAATGGTTTTATGGTGATTACCATCACACCGAATCAAGGTGAACGTTATCAAGGAATTGTGGCGATCGAAGGGGATTCTATTGAAGAAAGCATTGATGCCTATTTTCGCCAGTCAGAGCAATTGCCAACCCGTTTATTCATTCGTGTGGGTGAAGTAGATGGGAAACCAAGTGCAGGTGGCATGTTGTTGCAAGTTTTACCAGCAGCAAATGAAACAAGCCATGAGTTCTTTGACCACTTAGTGCAACTGACAGCCACAATTAAAGGCCAAGAGCTGAGTTCATTGGATGTGAAAGAGGTTTTACACCGTCTTTATCATGAAGAAGATGTCACGTTATATGACCCACAATCTGTCGAGTTTCGTTGTACTTGTTCAAGGGAGCGTTGCGAAAGTACATTAGCGACGTTACCGAAGGAAGATGTTATCGATATTTTACACAAAGATGGAAAAATTGATATGGAGTGTGAATTTTGTGGCTCACATTACGTATTTATTGAATCCGATCTTCAAGGGTTAAATAATGAGCTAAATCAGCAACTTCACTGATACGATTTAGCAACCTAATTATGTGACAAGGGTGCAATTCTGCACCCTTTTTTTATAATTTTAAAGCATTATTACGTGCTCTAAGTCTCATTATGAATTAAAAAAAATTATACATTTTCAATTCTTTGATAGCAATCGCTGTTAATTAGTCGTAAAGAATTATGATCATCCGCAGATTAATTATGTTTACCAGGAGCAATATAATGAGCGCTAAAAGCATTACCCTGAAGGAACTTGAAAAGTACGGTATTCATGATGTAGCTGAAGTGGTTTATAACCCAAGTTACGAGCTATTATTCACGGAAGAAACTAAGCCAGGACTTGAAGGTTATGAGCGTGGAACAGTAACCACTTTAGGTGCTGTTGCGGTTGATACAGGTATCTTTACTGGTCGTTCACCAAAAGATAAATATATTGTACGTGATGACGTGACTCGCGATACTGTTTGGTGGGCAGACCAAGGTAAAGGTAAAAACGACAACAAACCGATGTCACAAGAAGTTTGGGCGGATCTCAAACATTTAGTGACTGAACAACTGTCTGGTAAACGTTTGTTTATCATTGATGCATTCTGTGGTGCGAACGCCGACACTCGTCTAAAAGTACGTTTCATCACTGAAGTTGCATGGCAGGCGCATTTCGTTAAAAATATGTTCATTCGCCCATCAGATGAAGAGCTAGTGGGCTTCGAACCTGATTTCATCGTCATGAACGGCGCGAAATGTACTAACCCGAATTGGGAAGCACAAGGTTTGAATTCAGAAAACTTTGTTGCGTTCAACTTAACAGAGCGCATGCAACTGATCGGTGGCTCTTGGTATGGTGGCGAAATGAAGAAAGGTATGTTCTCTATGATGAACTACCTGCTGCCATTAAAAGGCATTGCATCTATGCACTGTTCTGCTAACGTCGGCGAAAAAGGCGATGTCGCCATTTTCTTTGGTTTATCTGGAACAGGTAAAACCACACTTTCTACCGATCCAAAACGTAAGTTAATTGGTGACGATGAACACGGTTGGGATGATGACGGCGTATTCAACTTTGAAGGCGGTTGCTACGCAAAAACTATCAACTTATCTAAAGAAGCTGAGCCAGACATCTATGGTGCTATCAAACGTGATGCGTTATTGGAAAACGTGATGGTGTTGGCAGATGGTACAGTTGATTTCAATGATGGTTCAAAAACGGAAAACACCCGTGTTTCTTATCCAATCTACCACATTGACAACATTGTAAAACCTGTTTCTAAAGCGGGCCATGCAACAAAAGTTATCTTCTTAACCGCAGATGCATTTGGTGTGTTGCCACCTGTTTCTCGTTTAACGCCTGAACAAACGCAGTACCACTTCCTATCAGGCTTTACCGCGAAATTAGCAGGGACAGAGCGTGGTGTGACGGAACCGACTCCGACATTCTCTGCATGTTTTGGCGCTGCATTCTTATCATTGCACCCAACACAATACGCTGAAGTATTAGTTAAACGTATGGAAGCGGCTGGCGCGAAAGCTTACTTAGTGAATACAGGCTGGAACGGTACAGGCAAACGTATCTCCATCAAAGATACTCGTGCCATCATCGATGCTATTTTAAGTGGTGATATCGAAAAAGCGGACATGATTAAACTGCCTGTGTTCGATTTAGAAGTCCCAACAGCATTACCGGGTGTGGATACCAATATCCTTGACCCACGTAATACTTATGCAGACAAAGCGCAGTGGGATGAAAAAGCGCAAGACTTAGCAGAACGTTTCGTGAATAACTTTGATAAGTACACGGACACGCCAGCAGGTGCTGCACTGGTGAAAGCCGGGCCAAAACTGTAATTAGTTTTGTGAATCAATAAATAATAAAGGCTCTACCAATGTAGAGCCTTTTTTGTTGTGAAAATGATTATTCTGCGGATGGTAAGTCAAACAACAGGATTTCACTATCTTCACTTGCTTTGATGGTGAGTGCTGTTTCTTGCCAAATAGCTAAACCATCGCTGGTGGTTGCTTTTTGGCCATTGATTTCCACATTCCCTTTGACGACTTGAATCCATACAACTCGCTTATCAGCGACCGCATGAGTGTGTGTTTCATTTGCAGGTAATGCCCAGCGCCACAGTTCCATATCTTGATAAACTTTTAATGAGCCATCACGTGCATCCGGTGATAGCACCAATTGCTTGCCATCTTTGGAATCGAACCGTTTTTGCTCATAACGTGGCTCAATACCCGTTCTCTCAGGAATGATCCAAATTTGGTACAGGTGTAGCTCTTCTTCATTGCTTGGGTTGTATTCAGAATGACGAATACCCGTACCCGCACTCATAATTTGGAATTCACCCGCAGGGATTTGCTCCATATTGCCCATGCTGTCTTTATGTTCGACAGTCCCATTGAGCACATAGGTCAATATTTCCATATCTTTATGGGGGTGGGTTCCAAACCCTTGGCCCGCAGTAATAAAGTCTTCGTTAATCACTCTCAGTGCAGAAAAGCCCATAAATTGCTCATCATAGTAGCTAGAGAATGAAAAAGTATGCCAACTGTCGAGCCATCCATGGTTTGCATGACCACGTTCGTTTGCTTTGCGTAAATAAATCATCGTGTTCTCTCCTGTACGGATTTCAACCTTGGTTGAACTCGCTCTAAATGTATTGATGACAGTTTAACCAATTTACACACAGAGAAAAGTAGCTCCCATTAACCATAGGATCCAAAAAATTTGAACAAGATAGGTAGTGATTGCAGAGAATTGTGGGGTAAATAAAAAAATAGCCAGCGCAAGGCTGGCTAAAGTAAACACTGGAAGCAATGTGAGCAATGTCGTACCCCCTGCAAAAGGGTGACTAAGTAACCCTATCGAGGAAGTGATGATAATGGTTATCAATATCGTTTGTAAAGCATTATTTTTAACCAAAATAATATATCTTATAATTAAAACTGCAATTATATGATTTATATGAAATTAAATATTAACCATTATTTTTCAATGGATTAAGATTTTCTGGGCATCAATACAGGAGGATACGCTTAACGGAACAATTCCGTTAAGCGTCAGGTTAAGACTGAGTGTGTTTCCAGTCTTTTTTCTATTATTCTGTAAAAGGGAGAGGCAAGCTTTCCGCACATGCAGCTGCGGAACTCCATGCCCATTGAAAATTATAACCTCCGAGCCAGCCAGTTACATCCATCACCTCACCAATAAAGTACAGGCCAGACACTTTAAGCGATTGCATGGTTTTAGACGATATTTCGTGAGTATCAACGCCACCTAATGTTACTTCAGCTGTGCGGTACCCTTCCGTTCCATTAGGTTGTACCTGCCATTGGTGTAATGTGGTGTGCAACGCTTCAATTTGAGGATGGTTAAGCTGTTTTAGCGCACATTCAGGGATTTGCCCTTGAGCTTGTAATATCTCAATTAGCCGTTTAGGTAGTATTTTTGCTAAGGTATTTTTCAACGATTGATTTGGGTGCTGGTGTTTCTCTGAAGCGATAAAATCATTTACGGCAATATCGGGAAGTAAGTTAATACTTACGTACTCACCAGGGTTCCAGTAGCTGGATATTTGCAAAATGGCTGGACCAGAAAGCCCCCGATGGGTGAATAAAATATTTTCTTTAAATACGGTGCCATTTGCTGCTGTTACCGTTGCAGGGACAGAGATGCCTGAAAGTACCTGCAATGTTTCTAAAAGGGGTTTATGTAAAGTGAAGGGCACCAGTGCTGCTCGTGTTGGAATAATAGTATGCCCAAACTGTTCCGCAAGGCGATAGCCAAAGGGGGTTGCACCTAAACCAGGCATCGATAAGCCGCCGGTTGCAACGACAAGTGAGTGGGTACTTACTTGAGAGCCGTTAATCGTGACTAAAAAACCATCATCTATTTTGTCAACGGCAGTGACCTCACTGCGTAACTTAATAGTGATATTAGGTAGGTTACACTCACTTTGCAGCATATCGACGATATCTTGTGCGCTATTATCACAAAAAAGCTGCCCTAAGGTTTTTTCATGATAAGGGATATTATATTTAGCGACTAAGGCAATAAAATCCCACTGTGTATAGCGAGCAAGTGCTGACTTACAAAAGTGCGGGTTCGTAGAAATGTAATTACTGTGCTCTGTATACATATTAGTGAAATTGCAGCGTCCGCCACCGGACATCAATATTTTCCTGCCTAATTTTTTCCCGTTATCAACCACTAGCGTTTTCAAACCGCGTTTGCCAGAGTGTGAGGCACAAAATAAACCTGCTGCGCCAGCACCTAAAATAATAACGTCGAAATTTTTCACAATAAGTGTCTCTATATATGTTTGATTTTAAGCATAATTACATTGATAACTGGGATATTTTACGTCATCTCATCGAGATTGTAATGTAAAGCTTTGAGGAAGAACTGATGAAAACTATACAGGACGTATTATAATTAGAGAAATTCGTCTAAAAAAAGCAAACAATGATTATTTTCTGGAAATATCGTTAAAAAGTTTCAAAAATTCAGAATAACCTTGATTGCTGCAATTCATTGAAATATATGGAGTAATTGCTATGAGGTACTTTTTTGATGGGTAGTTAAATCAAAAAAAGGTTAGATTTTGCTTCCACCGCCAGCGTTTGTCACTGATAATGCGCCGCGTTCATGTCCAACATATAATGGCTTAACGTCTATGCTACATCTTTTTACAGGTTTAGAATTTCATACAGGTCTATTATTAGTTCTGGCACTGTTGTTTGTGCTGATCTATGAGGCTATAAATGGCTTCCATGACACCGCTAACGCGGTAGCAACGGTTATTTATACCAGAGCAATGCGGGCTCAGTTCGCAGTTGTCATGGCAGGGGTTTTTAACTTTTTTGGTGTCTTGCTGGGAGGGTTGAGCGTTGCATATGCCATTGTCCACCTCTTACCAACAGACCTCTTGCTTAATGTGAGCTCAGCTCACGGCCTTGCAATGGTTTTCTCATTGCTCTTGGCTGCAATTATTTGGAACCTTGGAACTTGGTACTTAGGTATTCCTGCTTCCAGTTCACACACACTTATCGGGGCGATAATCGGGGTGGGCTTAACCAACGCGATTGTGACTGATTCGTCTGTCGTTGATGCCTTGAATATACCGAAAATGATCAGTATTTTCATGTCATTAATTTTGTCTCCCGCTATCGGTTTTGTGATTGCCGGTTTGATGATTTTCTTTTTGCGCCGTTATTGGAGTGGCACAAAGAAACGTCGTCGTATTCACTTAACACCTGCGGAACGTGAGAAAAAAGATGGTAAGCGTAAGCCGCCATTCTGGACCCGTACTGCGTTGATTTTGTCAGCAGTTGGGGTGAGTTTCTCCCATGGTGCGAACGATGGCCAGAAAGGCATCGGTCTTATCATGCTGGTGCTAATTGGTGTTGCTCCAGCAGGTTTCGTTATGAATATGAATTCTAACGGTTATGACATCGCAAAAACACATGATGCGGTTGTCCACCTGCAACAATACTATGAAACACATAAACCAGCGTTAAACCATGCAATAGAAAATGCCCCGACCGTTGCAGTAAGTAGTGATGAACTCGGTGGTGAATTCCATTGTGATAGCACACGTACTGGCGCTATTTTAAATCAAGCGCAAACGATGCTTGATGGCATTCAAAGTTATGAAGAGCTGACGCCAGACCAACGTAACCACGCACGCCGTTTGCTGATGTGTATCTCTGATACTGCGAATGCGGTTGCAAAATTACCAGAAACCAGTTCCAAAGATGCCAGCTTACTGAAAAAACTCAGTAATGATTTGCTGTATACCGTTGAATATGCACCATTGTGGATCATTATTGCGGTTGCTTTAGCATTATCATTAGGCACCATGTTTGGTTGGCAGCGTGTTGCTGTGACCATTGGTGAGAAAATTGGTAAGAAAGGTATGACTTATGCGCAAGGTGTATCTGCTCAGGTAACTGCGGCAGTCTCTATCGGTGTGGCAAGTTATACTGGTATGCCAGTTTCAACAACGCAGGTTTTATCTTCTGCAGTGGCGGGTACGATGGTTGTCGATGGTGGTGGTGTACAAACAAAAACCATTAAAAGCATTGCGCTAGCATGGTTATTAACTTTACCGGTGTCCATTGTGTTATCCGGCGGTTTATACTGGCTATCGCTGTTGTTTATCTAGTCGCGCTAATTTTGGCTTCATACATGAGTATGGAGCCTTTAACAGTTACATGAACACAGTAATCTACATATACAAAATAGTGATGATCGAAAGGCCATCACTATTTTTTCATTAGAAAGTTACGATCATAGTTAACCTGTTATCAATAAATACGCTAAACTCACGATAACAAGTATGCTGAGCCTGCTTATCATCATGAATTGCTTACGGATTCGCTCACAACGCAAAATAACTTCAGGGTCATAATGTTCAAGGTATTGTTTGTTATTTATGTATCGAACTAACCGGAGTTGTTTGTTTAGCTGGCCGTGTGTAGTAAAAAAACCATTACCATCAACGGATTGATAAAGCAGAGGGTCTGAATCCCTTAAAATAGACAATAGAACACGAACGGAAGAAAAGTACCGCATCATATTTAAGATGCACAAAATGCATAATGCCCAAAACAATGCAATCATACTGAACATAATCCTCTCCTTAGAACCTAGCTCAAGCTCACAGCAATTGTCGCAAAGGAAATACAGCAGAAAAATTATACTTATACTCAGTTATTTTATTGTAGGATAAATTATTGTTTAAAAAAAGTGCAATTAGCGTAAATTTGTGATGACCTTTTGTTTATATTGAAGAAAATAAACCTGAGTTACTGAACTTTAATATCACAGTTTGCTGGGCAACTTTGTTGTTTTACTAAGCTAAAGAGTCTCCATAACTCGAATTTTTTAGGGCAATATATTAATATTGAATGAATGATGTTATTGTTTTATAAAATGTTATATGAAGTGATGATTTTAAGGTTAATCTGCTTAGATGTGATCAAAGCAACACTTAATAATCACAATTAGCAGGTATAGTATTCATAAAGATGTGGTGAAGGCATAACCACCAGATAATCAGCATTCGGAAGGAGTTTACTTATGGCTTACAAACATATTCTCGTTGCGGTAGATTTATCACCTGAAAGTAAAGTATTACTGGATAAGGCTGTCTCTATGGCAAAACCTTACGGGGCCAAAGTATCTATGATCCATGTTGATGTTAACTATTCAGACCTCTATACCGGTCTTATTGATGTCAATCTTGGTGACATGCAGCAACGTATTACTGATGAAACGCGTAATGCTCTGAAGGATTTGTCTGCAGGTGCAGGTTATGAAATTCAAGAAACACTCAGCGGTAGCGGTGATCTAGGCCAAGTACTGGTCGATGCCATTAAAAAATACAATATGGATTTAGTGGTCTGTGGGCACCACCAAGATTTCTGGAGCAAGCTGATGTCGTCTGCTCGCCAGCTAATCAATACAGTCCATGTGGATATGTTGATTGTACCACTAAATGATGATGAAGAATAATCCATATTACGCCATTTGAAATATTATTCACTAAAAACGCTTGCTTATGCAGGCGTTTTTTTTGTTTCAAAATATGTATTTTGAGGTAGTTATTGGCAGGTCAAGCAATTTATTTTGCTATAGAGTGAAAAAAAACCTTGAATTTAGAATACAAACTAATGATATATTCAATAGGCAAACGCAAATCAACCTCACATTTCCTAAAAATAATGATAAGAAAGAGTGAGGCACATCACAACAACTACATGTTAAAAAGGAAGACATAGATGACACAATCACTATCTTCGTTCTTGGAGTCTGTCCAAAAAAGAGACCCTTCTCAACCTGAATTTTTACAAGCGGTACGTGAAGTATTCACTTCCCTTTGGCCGTTCTTAGAGCAAAATGCGAAGTATCGTGACCAAGCATTACTTGAGCGTTTTGTTGAACCTGAACGTGTGATTCAATTTCGAGTGTGTTGGGTAGACGACCAAGGTAAAGTTCAAGTCAACCGTGCATGGCGTGTACAATTTAGCTCTGCAATCGGCCCATTCAAGGGTGGTATGCGTTTTCATCCATCTGTGAATTTATCCATTCTGAAATTCTTAGGCTTTGAACAAACACTGAAAAATGCCCTGACCACATTGCCAATGGGTGGTGGTAAAGGTGGCTCTGACTTTGATCCTAAAGGTAAAAGCCATGGCGAAGTGATGCGTTTTTGCCAAGCATTGATGACAGAACTTTATCGCCATATTGGTTCTAATACTGACGTCCCTGCGGGGGATATTGGTGTGGGTGGACGTGAAGTGGGCTTTATGACAGGTATGATGAAAAAACTGTCTAATGACACTTCTTGTGTATTCACCGGTAAAGGATTGTCTTTTGGTGGTAGTTTAATTCGCCCTGAAGCAACCGGTTACGGTTTGGTTTATTTCACAAATGCAATGCTAAAACGCCATGGCCTAGGCTTTGAAGGGATGCGTGTAGCAGTTTCCGGTTCAGGTAACGTTGCACAGTACACCATTGAAAAATGTATGGAGCTTGGCGCTAAAGTGGTTACAGCTTCTGATTCAAGCGGTACTGTGGTTGATGAAGACGGTTTTACAACAGAAAAACTTGCACGTTTGGAAGAAATCAAAAACAACTATGGTCGTATTGAAGAATATGCAAAAGAGTTTGGCTTAACTTACTTAGCGGGCCAGCAGCCATGGAATGTGCCTGTCGATATTGCTTTGCCATGTGCAACACAAAATGAGCTGGATGTTGATGCAGCAAAAGTGTTAATCAAAAATGGTGTTAAAGCGGTCGCTGAAGGGGCTAATATGCCAACGACGATCCCTGCAACCGAACTGTTCCTTGAAGCGGGAGTGCTGTTTGCTCCAGGTAAAGCGGCTAATGCAGGTGGTGTGGCAACGTCAGGTCTTGAGATGGCTCAAAATGCGGCTCGTCTAGGTTGGAAAGCAGAAAAAGTTGACGCTCGTCTACACCATATCATGTTGGATATTCACCAGCACTGTGTGGAATTCGGTGGCGAAGAGAAACAAACAAACTATGTTCAAGGTGCTAATATCGCGGGCTTTGTAAAAGTCGCTGATGCAATGCTTGGGCAGGGTGTGTTGTAATTCTCTGACCTCAAAACGTACGCGAAAGGGCGGCTGTATCATACTGATAAATTCACCTGTACATACGCCCTTCGCCGTTACGTTTATTCGTTATTTTTAATGCATGGATAGATATCAAACCGATGGTTTTTAGTGGTAATCGCTGATGGCGCTTTTTGTCCCGCAAGGGGCTCTGCATAGTCAGGGCGCTTAACAACTACCCTACGTTTAGCCAAAGTAATCGCAGGGGCTAATAATGAATCTGCATCATCATCTGCTCCCACCAATGACTGAAATACTCGCATTTCCTTCTTCACTAAAGCACTTTTTTGCCGATGAGGGTACATCGGGTCGAGATAGATAACATCAGGCGCGTGGGTTATTTCACTCAGAGCGGTAATACTGGATGCATGGATCAATGACATTCGCTCTTGTAACCATGGGCCAATTTCTGCATCTTGATAGCCCCGTTGTAAGCCATCGTCTAATAGGGCAGCAACCACAGGGTGACGTTCCAACATGCGGACATGGCAACCGAGAGCGGCGAGAACAAAGGCATCACGCCCTAGGCCAGCAGTGGCATCAACCACATCGGGAATATAATCTTTTTTGATTCCCACAGCTTTGGCGACCGCTTCACCACGACCCCCTCCAAATTTACGGCGATGGGCCATAGCCCCAGAGACGAAGTCGACAAAAATTCCCCCTAATTTAGGTTCATCTAGCTTACGCAGTTGTAAATTTTCAGGCGTAAGCACGACAGCCATAACGGCATCAGGGGTATGAGAAAGCTGCCATTTTTCAGAAAGTTGAGAGAGCGTGCCGGGATCGGCACCCTCTTCACAGATCAACTGGATCGCAATGTCATTAGCCATGGATACCATAGCTCTTTAACATCGCATCGAGTTCTGGTTTACGACCACGGAAGCGTTCAAACAGCGCCATTGGCTCTTCAGAACCCCCACGACTTAGGATATTGTCGAGGAAGGACTGACCCGTTTGACGATTAAAGATACCTTCTTCACTGAAGCGTGAGTATGCATCTGCCGCGAGTACATCTGCCCACAAGTAGCTGTAATAACCTGCGGCGTATCCCCCCGCAAAGATATGGCTAAAGGCATGTGGGAAACGTGACCATTCAGGGGAGGGTACGACAGCGACTTTGTCTTTAATTGCATATAACGTTGGCATGACTTGCGCACCTTTTGCTGGGTCATATTCAGCGTGTAAGGTGAAGTCAAATAGACCAAATTCCAACTGACGCAGAACAAACATGGCTGACTGGTAATTCTTCGCCGCTAACATGCTATTGAGCATTTCTGTTGGTAATGGTTCGCCTGTTTCATAATGGCCAGAAATAAATTCGAGGGCTTCGGGCTCCCAGCACCAGTTTTCCATAAATTGACTTGGTAGCTCGACGGCATCCCATGGCACCCCGTTAATCCCTGCGACATCTGCAACATCAATTTGTGTTAACATATGATGTAAGCCGTGGCCAAATTCATGGAATAAGGTAGTGACTTCATTATGGGTAAACAGTGCGGGTTTATCACCGAGTGGCTTGTTGAAGTTACAAGTTAAGTAAGCGACAGGATTTTGTAACGAGCCATCTTTATGCACCATACGACCCACACAATCGTCCATCCAAGCCCCACCACGCTTGTGTTCACGAGCGTAGAGGTCAAGGTAGAAACTACCGCGCAGAGTGTTGGTTTCGTCATAGAGTTCAAAGAAACGCACATCTTTATGCCATGTTTCGATGTCATTGCGTTCTTTGGCGGTTAAACCATAGATACGATGAACAACCTCGAATAACCCATTCAGGACGCGCTGTTCAGGGAAATAAGGGCGTAACTGCTCATCATTTAATGAGAATTTATGCTGTTTTTGTTTTTCGCTGTAATAGGCTAAATCCCAAGACTCAAGCTTATCAATACCATAATGTTCTTTAGCAAAAGAGGTCAGTTCAGCCAGCTCATTTTCCCCTTGCTGATGAGCACGGTCGGCTAAATCATTGAGGAAATTCAGCACCTGCTCTGGCGATTCGGCCATTTTGGTCGCTAGGGATTTTTCTGCGTAGTTTTTAAAACCTAATAATTGCGCTAGTTCGTGGCGTAAAGCCATCAGTTCATCAATTAATTCGCTATTATCCCATTTACCTGCATTTGGGCCTTGGTCCGACGCACGGGTGCTATATGCATAGCTCATCTCACGGCGTAATTCTGCGTTGTTAGCATAGGTCATAACAGGTAAATAGCTTGGCATATCAAGGGTGAGTAAGTAGCCTTCTTCACCTTTTGATTCAGCCATGGCTTTTGCTGCAGCAATTGCACTTTCTGGCATGCCCGCTAATTCGTTTTCATCTTTAATGAGTTTACTCCAACCCATGGTAGCATCAAGAACGTTATTGCTAAATTTAGATGCTATCTCCGACAAACGTGCAACGATTTCACCATAACGTTGCTGTTTTTCAACGGGTAAGCCAATGCCTGATAATTCAAAGTCACGTAAGGTATTTTCGATGGACTTACGTTGAGCTTGGTTAAGGGAATTAAATTCAGCACCTTCTTTTAATGACTTATATGCTTGATATAAAGGCTCATGTTGCCCCATCCAAGTACTGAATTCAGACAGTAACGGCAAGCATTTTTCATACTCTTCGCGCAGTTCTGGGCTGTTTTTCACCGAGTGTAAATGACTAACTGGCGACCAAACACGAGAAAGCTTATCACTGGCTTCTTCTAAAGGTTGGCACAGGTTGTCCCAAGTGTATTGATCCGTTGCACTCAGCAGGTTTTCTACTGTTTGGCGATATTCATTGAGTACATGTTGGACTGCGGGGAAAACATCTGCAGGTTCTATAGTAGAAAAGCGGGGTAGTGCGGAATCGGCTAATAATGAATTTGTCATAAAACATCCTGTGATTGCAGGCTTGTGCTCGTAGGCCAAGGCTTACTGTGTTGACAATAAAAGTTAAATGGCGAACTTATACCCAAATAGGGTTAATGTTATGGATCATATAACCAGTACGCCATAGCGAATATAAGAAAGTATATGGGGGCAGATGTACAAACCTCAATATCAATCTAACGTTTTTTCTTATTAACACTTATCAATAAATGGGTTTTTTGTTGGCTTTTATCAATAAAGGCAATAGTTGTAGTTTCAATGCTTTGGAAAATAATGAATTCAGTCTATAATCACTTTCCAATCTATAGAGGAAGATCGTCGTCTCCGGTGAGGCGGCTGGATTTCAAATCCAGTTGGGGCTGCCAGCAGTCCCGGGCAGGTTCGACTCCTGTGATCTTCCGCCAAACGCAGTTTCTGAATTTCTTCCAAAAGCTATATTTTCTTTGTAAATCAATAAGATTAATCATCTCAAAGTCTGTCTGATTCTCCCCTTGTTTACTGGTTTCTACCCCTGTTTGGGGGCAAAATTGGAGACATAATTTTTCCCTATTTTTTGGATGCCCCCACAATGAAGCTTTACGCCCGCCAGGTAGCGGCCTCAAGGCCAATGGTAACCCCCTATAAAATGACCGATGGAGGGGGGTTATATCTCGAGGTTATATCAACGTTTGCAGGAGAGCTTAATTAAAGGTGGATTATCGGGCCGAAATGCAAAAGGTAAGCGAGCTCGTACTTGTTCAGTAAATGGTATTGATGGGGATATTAAATTAAATAAAGCATTGTGGGTGATGACTGAAAAGATGCACAAACATTTTTCTTGCAGAGAATGGATATAGGTAATAGTAGTACATTGTTTTTACATAAAATAATGTGCTTGCTAGCTATTTATAAGTCGGGCGAAGTGCGTAAAACGGATGTGACGGTTGCGAAGAATTATCTACGTGAAAATGAACTGAAGGAATTAAACCGTATCGTCAATATGTGGCTCGACTTTGCCGAAGACCAAGCACTGGCCGTAAGCAAGTATTCTTACAAGATTGGGATACTAAACTGGATCAGTTTTTAAGTTTCAATGACCGAGACGTATTGCAAGGCGCTGGTGGAATAAGTAAGAAAGCCGCTGATGAAAAAGCTAAAGAGATATTTGATATTTTTGCTCAAAAACGTCGTCGGTTAAAAGAAGCGGAAAGAGCGAGAGCGAATATCGCGGCGCTGAAAGATTTGCTGAAAATAGGAAAGTAGAAAAATAGTAGAATCACTATTTTTAGTTAAATTGCTAAAATTAGCTTAGTACCTGAGGTGGTCGTAGTAAACAAGGGGGAGCTCATACTCACTAACGGTTCATAACCACGAAAAGTGTACTAAGAACCTTTTAGTATTAGTGAGTCATTACAGCTTTTAGTTAGGTTGATTCCCTAACTAGAAATCAGCCTTAGAAAAACCAGTCATAACATCCAGTTCCATTTCGCGGCCTAATGCCGTCATTGGATGGACAATTATCAAACCTCGCACGGACTTCTTCAGCTTGCCAAGATCGGCTTGTTCTTTCTTAGTGATTGGGCGTTTGAATGGCATATCGACTAACTTCTGTGCTTCTTTGCTGAGCTTTTGGTTACGCACTGCTTTCAGGCGAGTAACTTCAGTTTCCAACGTCACTTTTTCTTTTTCGAGTTCTGCGTATTTTTCTGCATCGCTCGTCAGTTGCATACTTGCCATCTGGTGACGAATAAGGTCTAAGCGGTCGCTAAGAAGCTTAATTTGTGTTTTTTCAATTTCTTTCATTATTTAATTAACCGTGAATAAATTTCTTGTCGGCAAGTATACACTATTTCGTATTAGAGGGTGAAAAGGGATATAGACTAACACCCCATGTGACGACGCCTTTATCGCTCATCATTCATGCAATGAAAACAACATAATTACTTTATAAATCAACTTATCACTCAACCACTCACAATTCTGTTTTTTTATGCCTTAGTGATATCATGATTAAGTGCTTGCATTTCGGTATCATCACTGACCTTTCTGACATATTATATTTAATTTTCTGAAAAATTATTATTTTTAGTTAATTTATCGTTGGTATATAGCAAAATATAACGAGGTATAGATGAGATCATAATGACTAAACGTAAATTTATTACACGTACAGAGGTGAATTCTTTATTGGATGCTACAAAGCAAGGTCGCTATCCTAATCGCGATTATTGCTTGTTATTAATGAGCTTTTTGCATGGGTTAAGAGTTAGCGAGCTCACTCATATCACAATGGCTGATATTGATTTAGTGCAGAAAGTGATATTTATTAGGAGACTAAAAGGAGGGCTGTCTACCGTACAGCCTATAATTCCCGAAGAGTTTAATGCGATTGAAAAATGGCTAGCTGAAAGAGATTCTTGGAAAACAGCGGGATCAGATTGTTTATTTATTTCACAAAAGGGAAGCCAAATTTCTCGTTATCAAATTTATCGTTTATTTGAGCAGTATGGAAAAATAGCTGGGCTTCCTGTAAAGCTTCATCCTCATATGCTAAGGCATGCATGCGGCTATGCATTAGCTGATTTGGGCCGGGATACACGATTAATTCAAGATTATTTAGGGCATCGAAATATCGCTCATACTGTAATTTATACTGCGAGTAATGAAAAAAGGTTTAGTGGTATTTGGTTGAATCAATAAGCAATTTAATGACTTGTATCAACATAAGGCTAGCACTAAACATAATAATATGAACTAAACACCAAGAATACCTCAGTTATTTAGGCAATTGATTTGATAAAACTGAGGTATTCTTATGCATATTAAGGGCAATAATTATTTTGAAAGCCACAAACAACATACTCAACTAATTTATTTCACAGCCTTTAAAAATAAAGTTAGTTAATAATTTTATTTATTCTTTTTTTTTGAATTATCATGATTTAATTACTCCAATTAAGAGTGACAGCAAATCACTTTCGTTGTTAACTAATTGTTATCATATTTTAATCATTTTTTTTACAATAATAGTCCATTTTTGATTGCTAAATAAAGCCACTCTGTGAAATGGTAGGATGTAAGTGAAATTATTTAGATGATAAATTCATGTTTTTGGTTTTTGTAAGTTAAAAACTTTTAATTTCCGCTGTAAAATACAGCAATATAATATATAACAAAAAAATTAATCAATTATCAATGATAATCAATTGGATAAATAAAATGTCTATAAAAATCAATCTATAATGCAACATAATAAATCAAAATGTTCAAATTACCTAATAAGTATAATTATCAGACTAACTAAAATCAAACAGCATAAAACTCTGTTACTGCAATGCATTTTAGAGGTAATTATTAATTAATGTAAAAATTTGTCATTAACAACAAAAAGTTATCATTCATGATTTTATTTGCAATAAAACTAGCTAGTTAAATTATCTAGTTTTACCATTTTTATTTATAAATTAAAGATTTTAATTCTGACGATTCTTATATATAAAACAATTTACCTAAAACTTATTTAACGCAACATTTTGATTTATTTTGTTGCGTTTTTTTGCATTTCAAAAAATAAATTGTTCACTTTATAAGCGGTTCTGATTGTTTTGCCACATTACACAAGGCTTTAATTGGTGAGATATGAAAAGTAATAGATTAAAGACCAGTATAGATAGCTTTCAGAAAATACTAACTGAACAAATTGGCATGGAATTATCGCATCTTAGAAAAGAGAAAGGGCTTAGTGGTAGTGATCTAGCTAAAAAATTAAAGATATCACAACAACAAATATCTCGTTATGAAAGAGGAATATGTAGCATTAATTGTGGAATGCTATTTTCAATTTTATTTTATCTAGAAATTAGCCCGAGTGCATTTTTTGAAAGTGTATCATTGAAAATAAATGAAAAAAATCCTAGTGCTAATTCATTTATTCATAATAGTGAATGCTTATCCGATGAAAAGGATAACTACCATTATATTTTTAATCGACAAACAGAAATTATTTTAAATTCTTTATACAGCAAATAGTTATTTTAAAAATAATAAATTCTAACTATGCCCTACATCATGTTGGGTAATCATCACGTTGTTATATATAAATGAGGTTCAAATGAAAAAAGTATTTTTAGCCGCGCTAGTTTCTGCCGCTATTGCATCTCCAGCACTTGCTGATCAAGG
Source organism: Providencia rettgeri (assembly GCA_900455085.1). Classification (NCBI taxonomy): domain Bacteria; kingdom Pseudomonadati; phylum Pseudomonadota; class Gammaproteobacteria; order Enterobacterales; family Morganellaceae; genus Providencia; species Providencia rettgeri. Next base: position 116,502 of record UGTZ01000001.1, read on the forward strand.
GCATGGTAAAGTCACATTTAAAGGTGAAATCATTGATGCACCTTGCTCAATTAGTTCAGATTCTATTGACCAAACAGTATGGTTAGGCCAAATCGCTAACTCTGTTTTAGCGAATGGTGGTACTTCTAGCGCGAAGCAATTCAATATTGAATTGGAAGACTGTGTATTCCCGAAAGATGCAGATGATAAAGTGTACAACGATAAAGTGAGTATCACATTCTCTGGTGCTAGCGCTGCTTTCAACTCTAAATTACTCGGTGTAACAGGCTTAGATGCAACAGACCCAACTATTGCTGGCAACGTGGGTATTCAATTAACGGATACTAATGGTGCAGCGTTAAATATGGGAGTTGCAACAGCTCAAGAACACCAATTACAAGCGGGTGATAATACATTGCGTTATAGCGCTTATGTACAAGGTGCAAACGTTGCGGTTGATAAAATTCCATTAGGTAAATTCGAAGGCGTAACTAACTTTACCTTAACTTATAACTAATTGATTAGTTTAAGAGGAATACCTTTGTGTTCCTCTACTAATCACCAAATTAAGTCAGAGGTTAAAGTGAAAGGATTTATCTATTTGCGAAGAAAAGTATCTTCTCTATTTCTTCTAACATTATTTCTTTCGCCACAAATGGCTGCATCATCTCATGGATGGGGAAAAGTCACGATGAATGGCGAAATAGTCGATACTGCCTGCGCAATAGATATTGGGTCTAGGGATCAGACCATTAATATGGGGGTGCTTCCAACAAGCTATATTCGTGAAGTTGGGAAAGGCCCCATAAAAGAATTCAATATTAAGCTCATTGATTGTCGTTGGGAAAAATATTCGAAAGATAATAACGAATGGAATTCACTCGAAGTCACTTTTGATGGTCCATCAGAAGGTGATTTTTTCACACTCTCGGGTGAAGCAAAAGGAGTGCAATTGGCATTGCATGATATATCGGGATATTCCATTACACCAGGAAAGCCATTACCCGCATTAGGAATTACGCCAGGGACAATGATCCTGAAATATCAAATGCAATTAGTCACCAATTATCATCCTGTTAAAGCGGGTAATTACCAAACCTTATTAAGGTTCAAGGTCGATTATTATTAATTCTAAGAAATTATATTGGTGTTTTAGGGATGTTTTTTATGTTTTTTAAACAACACAAAATAAATATAATAACGACAACGATAATGATTACATTTGGATCATTATCCGCTCAGTTATATGCTGCCGATACCATACAATTTAATACGGCATTATTTGATTTAGAAGACAAAAAAAACATTGATATTAAGCAATTCTCACGTGCAGGCTATATTATGCCTGGTATTTATCCCCTCAAAGTACAAGTAAATAAAGAAACTTTACCTGAGCAACGGTTTTCATTCTATGCACCAGAAAACGACCCTGAAGATAGCCTCGTTTGTATCACACCAGAACAAGTCCAGCAGCTAGGATTAACAGCTAGTTCGTTGAAGCAAATTACGTGGTGGCATAATAATGAGTGTCTTGATTTACGCAGTTTGCCTGGCTTTCAAGCTCGAGGGGATTTATCTGACTCTACGTTGTATCTGAGTATACCTCAAGCCTACCTTGAATATAGAACAGCTAACTGGGATCCGCCTTCTTTGTGGGATGAAGGAATTTCAGGGGCTATTTTAGACTACAATATAAACGCAAGAGCGAATAAGCCTCATGATAACAATAGCAACTATAATGTGACAGCAAATGGTGTCGCAGGTGTGAACCTTGGTGCATGGCGCTTTAGGGGAGATTGGCAGGGGCGTGCTCAACGAGAAACTGGCTCGAATAGTAAAAATGAGCATGACTTTCAATGGAGCCGACTATACGCCTATAAAGCGTTAACCAGTATTAAAGCGAAATTGACCTTGGGTGAGGACTATTTTAACACCGATTTATTCGATAGTTTTCGATTTACAGGTGTTGGCTTACGCTCTGATATCTTAATGTTACCACCTAATTTACGTGGGTATGCACCTGAAATAACAGGTGTTGCGACGACAAATGCGACGGTGATTGTTAGCCAACAAGGGCGAATTATTTATCAAGAACAAGTCGCCGCGGGTCCTTTCCGTATTCAAAATTTAAGTGATGCGACGACGGGAAAACTGGATGTTCGAATCGAAGAGCAGGATGGTTCGGTTCAAGAATATCAGGTTGAAACAGCCAATATCCCTTATTTAACTCGACCAGGTAGTATTCGATATAAACTAGCGATGGGTCGTCCAACGGATATGGATCATCATGTCAATGGAGATACATTTGCGAGTGGTGAAATGTCGTGGGGTGTCACTAATGGTTGGTCATTGCTTGCTGGTTCATTAAATAGCCAAGACTATAATGCATTCAACGTGGGTGTCGGTCGTGACTTATTGGCATTTGGTGCCTTATCTTTCGATATTACGCATTCTATTGCAAATATTCCTAATGATAAAAAACTCACAGGTAATTCTTATCGAATAAACTATTCAAAACGTTTTGATGACTATGATAGCCAAGTTCAGTTCGCAGGTTACCGATTCTCAGAACGCAGTTTTATGACTGTAACCGATTTTTTAACGGCTAAAGATTCAGGTGAGCGTCAAGGTAGTAATAAAGAAATGTATGTGATTTCTTTAAATAAAAACTTTAGAGAATCGAGAATTACAGCTTATTTAAACTACTCGCACCAAACCTATTGGGATAAGCCAGAAAGTAATCGCTACAATTTAATGGTGACAAAAACCTTAGATTGGGGAAGCCTGAAGAATATTAATATTTCGTTATCCGCCTATCGTAATAAATATAACGAAACAAATGATGATGGCCTGTATATCTCAGCTTCAATGCCTTGGGGAAATGGTGCAAATATTGGTTATTCATTACAAGCAACACGGGATGATACTGTTAATCGAGCAACCTATTATGACAAATTGTCAGATAGAACCAATTATCAAGTCAGTGCAGGTTCGACCAACAAAGGTGGAACCGCAAGCACCTATATTACCCATTATGGTGATAATACTAAGTTAACTGCGAATGCCAGCTATATTCATAATAATTACACATCATTTGGGGTAGGGGCACAAGGCGGATTTACCATGACTTTAAATGGTGCGGATGCTCATCGAGTCTCAAATATTGGCGGAACTCGTTTGCTCATTGACACTGATGGTGTGGCTAAAATTCCCGTATCAGACCGAGGGATACCTATTGCATCAAATGCATTTGGTAAAGTGGTTGTCCCTGATTTAAATAGCTACTACCGCAGTAAAGTTAAAGTCGATTTAAATGCATTACCGAATAATGCCGAGGTAACGGATTCTATTGTTCAAGCGACATTAACAGAAGGCGCGATTGGCTATCGCAAATTTAATGTGTTGTCTGGTGAAAAGATGATGCTTTCAATGCGTATGTCTGACGGTTCTGCACCGCCATTTGGCGCTCAGATCACGAATTTGAAAGGAAAAGAAACGGGAATAGTCACTGATAATGGATATGCCTATGTTAGTGGTATCAACCCAAATGAAGTCATGATTATTCATTGGGGTGGTGAAGCACAATGTGAAATTAATTTTCCTGAAAATTTAGAAACAATTAACCAAGGATTATTTATTCCTTGTAAACCATTATCAAATAAACGTAATGAAGCAGATAATAATCTGTAAATGAGTGATTGCTATGAAAAAATTAACTAATTTATATATCAGTACTATTTTATTAAGCAGTTTAGTTAGCGGAAGCGCATTCTCGGCAATTGCTTTAGATAGAACCCGAGTTATTTTTAATGGCGATCAAAAAAGCGTTTCAATTACTATTACTAATAAAAATAACCAGCTACCTTATTTGGCTCAAGGGTGGATTGAAAATATTCAAGGGGTAAAAATCACTTCACCGTTTGCTGTATTACCGCCGGTACAGCGAGTTGAACCCGAAAAATCAAGCCAAGTCCGTATTGAGGCGCTTCCTGAAATTAGTCAGTTACCTCAGGATAGAGAAAGTGTTTATTACTTTAATTTAAGGGAGATCCCGCCAAAAAGTGATAAACCGAATGTTTTGCAATTAGCGTTACAGAGCAAAATTAAATTATTTTATCGTCCTAAAAGTATCATGCTAAGCGAAACAGAAATGCTGAATAACCCTTGGCAAGAAAAAACACAGCTTATTAAGCAAGGTGACCAATATATCATTAAAAACCCAACTCCCTTTTATATCACGATTATTGGTGCGGCTGAGCGAAAAAATTCACCAGTAAATCAGAATTTTAAGGCAGTTATGGTTGCACCATTTAGTGAAGAAAAATTAGGAGTTCCAAGTTCTACTGTGGGGGCAAATCCGGTATTGACCTATATAAATGACTATGGTGGCCGGCCAAAACTTCAATTTAAATGTCAAGCAAATACATGTCAGGTTGTTCCTGAAAATAAATAGAGAGGAAAATGATGATTAATCAAAAAAGCTTTTCCTTACTCTTTGGATTATCTCTCATATTTCATTCAGCTGTGATATATGCGGCATCAAATAATGCCTTTTATAACACAACAGGAAATTGGGATGTTGAAGGTGCAAATGGCAAAATTTTCGTTTATGGCTCATTAACGGAGAGTGCATGCCATTTATCGATGGATTCTGCATTTCAATCCGTTGATTTAGGAAATATTGAAACTGCATCATTAAAAACAATTGGCGCCCAAGGCCACAAGACGCCGATAAACATCGAGTTATTGGATTGTATCGAAACCCCAACGGTTTTGAGAAACAATAAATCCGGTAATGTTACATGGAGTCTTTCTCAGCCAGGTATGAAAATTAGGTTTATCACGCCAGTTGTCCCTTTTAGGCCGAACATAGCGAGAGTTGAAGGTGTGAATGGGCTTGGATTACAGATAACTAATCCTAAAGGAAAAGAAATTGCTTTTGGTGAGTACAGTGAACCTGAGCTTATTTCTCTGGGGCAAAATATTTTAACTTATTATGTAGCTCCCGTAAGAATCGCAGAGAAATTACAGGCTGGAGCTTATCGAAGTGTTATTTCTTTTCAAATAACGTATGAATAATCTTAATAGATTTTCTGATATAGCATTGAAGGTATTTATATGAATAACTTAAATTTCAATTTTTATAAATTTAAAAAAATAATACTCTCGATGCTATTAAGTTTGTTATTTTTTCCGTTACCGAGTCAGGCAAAAAATGGTCAAATCGGTGAAATTAAGATACGAGGACAACTTGTCGCAGAAGCTTGTACAGTAAGACCTGGTGATGAAAATATCATTGTGGACTTTGGTACTATTGTTAATAAATACCTCTATATTAACCAAAAAACACCACTTGAAAATTTTAATATTCATTTAGATGACTGTGATAATAGTATCTTTAGAACGGTGACCGTTAAGTTTACAGGAAGCGAAAATACCCATTTACCAGGCCTTCTTGCATTAGATTCTGGCAGCATGGCTTCGGGTATCGGAATTGAAATCTTAGAATTTAGTGGTAAAAAAATTCCTATTAATAGTACGACGCCTGCATACAATTTAGAGAATGGCACGAATATTTTAAGTTTTAATGCGAATGTGCAAGGGGAACCTGATGCAATAAAAAATAAAAGTATTGCGTTTGGCCATTTTACTGCAACCGCTATTTTTAGTTTAATTTATGATTAAGGTATCAGTAACAATGAAGATGTTAATATTACTTCTCGCAACCTTATTATTTTCCCCGACTATTTTTGCTTTCCAGTGTAAAACTAATGGAGGACAAGAAGTTGGTGGGGGAACACAAAGTATTTATGATGTTCCTCTAGATAATGATATTTTTGCTGTACCTAATCGTATAAATGAATTTGCGGATGTGAGTGATTTTATGACCTGCCGTAATGAAGCCCCTAGTGCTTATGTTGATTATTTAAATGTGACTGGTGCTGACCTTGGTCCCACATTTAAGAATAACCCAGAATTAAAAGCGGGAGTGGTCGTGCGTGGTGCTTACTATTTAGCACCATTTAGCGGTAAAGAAATTCAAGTATTTCGTTTAACCACAGCAAGTGAACCTTTACAAATTAAATTATATTTACAGGTAAATGTTAAACCAACGCCATCAGTTTTGGTAAGAAAAGGCGATTTGCTGATGACGTTAGATCTCCATAAATATGCGACATTTGTAAATAGTAATCAGCATATTGACCATGCTTATTTTAAATGGAATTTCTATGCAGGTAATGATGTAGTTGTTGGAACGGGTACGTGTGATATCAATGATAACCAAATCATCATTGTTGATTTTGAAACAGTAAATGCATCGGGTATTTCAACAGTGGGAAGTGCAAGCCGTTTTCAACGTAACGCAGAAATCACTTATAGTTGTGAAGATAATAATCTGACAGCGCCAATAAAGATGATTATTAGCGGAGAAACTTCGACTTTTTCATCTGACGCTTTACTTGTTAGAACTGGAGATATTGGTAGTCAAGGTCCTATTATGCCGGGATTAGGTGTTGAGATTTATCATCAAGGGCAAAGAGTTTCCCCTATGAATGGGCATTTCGATTCAAAAATAGAAAATGGGCATGGTAGAGACACACTAATGTTTACGCTAGTTAAAAAACCTAATTTATCGCCAAATGAATTGATAGAAGGCCAGTTTAGTTCAGCAGCTACCATTATTATGTCCACTCCGTAGTTATTGAAATAGAGAGGTTTTTATGTGGATGAAAGCCTCTATTTTTTCTCATCAGCTCTCTATGGTTACTGAGTAAATCGTGCCTATAAAAAATCACAATATATTGATGGTTTTTTATAAACACATTTTAGATTAGACAAAATAAGTTAAACACGCCGAATTTTGAATTATCCTCGTTAGCATATTTTCTTAAATAACATCACATAATTTCTCTATCAATGAAGCTCAAAGCCTATCAGGTCTCAGCGGCTAAAGGTATAATCACATAATTATCTGATAGATTTAGAGGCGAAGATGGCAAAACTCACCTTACAAGAGCAAATGCTAAAAGCAGGATTAGTCACCAGTAAGAAGATGGCTAAAGTGCAAAGAACGGCTAAAAAATCACGCATTCAAGCGCGTGAAGCAAGGGAAGCCGTAGAAGAGAATAAAAAAGCACAGCTTGAACGTGATAAGCAATTAAGCGAACAGCATAAGCAAATGGTGCAATCCAAAGAGTTTAAAGCGCAAGTTAAACAACTTATTGAGATGAATAAAGTTGATATTTCAAAGGGAGATATTAGTTTTAATTTCACCGATAACAATGTGATCAAGCAAGTTGTTGTAGATAAAATAACACAAACACAATTGATCAGCGGTCGTCTGGCGATTGCCCGTTTAGCGATTGAGAATAGTGATAACAATGAGTATGTGATTATCCCTGCAAGTGTAGCGGATAAAATAACCCAAAGGGATGCGGATAGTATCGTACTCAATAATGCGCTCAGCCAAGAAGAACAAGATGAAGATGACCCGTACGCGGACTTTAAGATCCCTGACGACCTGATGTGGTAATATTCGTCATAACTTAAATTGAAGTACGGCTAGCGATGTGCACTTACAGGGCAGAGCAATTTATTTTACCAGTCATAAAATGAGACAGTGGTTACTTGGGCGTTAAAACGGGCTCGCACAGCGAGTATTAACGCTTTCTTGGCTAATGGGATGAACAAAATGCAGTTCGCTAGCGTGCAACATGAGCCGAGATGCATGCTCTGGTATTTGGCCCCCATATAGGTCACAGCCTAATATAGGGTGGCCTAATTGTTGGCAATGGATACGAAGCTGATGCGTTCGACCCGTTTCTGGAATTAATTGGACTCGGGTTACTGGAAGCAATGTGCCATTATCTAGTGGGTGATACAGACGTTCAATCACGTGATAGTGGGAGCGGGCAGGTTTGCCATTAATTTCGCAAAGAGACATGCGAGGAAACAGTGCTGGGTCTCTTGCTATTGCAGCATCAATGATACCCTCATCATCAGTTAAGTGACCACAAAGTAGAGCTTGATATACTTTAATTACCGTTCGCTGGCTAAATTGTTGGCTCAGAGCGGCATTCACTGCTTTATTACGTGCAATCACCATTAATCCTGAAGTGCCAAAATCGAGTCGGTGAACAAGAGTACATTCAGGGAAGATTTGTACTAATCGGTAATGCACTGAATCTAAGTTTTGTGGGTTTTTTCCAGAAAGGCTTAGTAGGCCACTCGGCTTATTAATAAGAGAAAGATGTTCATCCTGGTAGATAATTTCTATCTTACCGTGGCAGGGCGGCGCAATAAAGGTGTCGATGATTTCAGTCATTAGCCTTTCCAACAAAGAATAGCGGTTGATAATAACCAATTTTTAGTATGCAGGCGAATGCTTGCTACTTGCATCACGTAAATTTATCACTCAGACTAAAAGTAAAGCCGTAGTCTGCACACGCATTGTGCTCTATACTGCGCGTTGTAAAAACTGAATCAATAAAAGATTAATTAGGCGGTAATGGCGATGAATGGAACGATCACAACATGGTTCGAAGATAAAGGTTTTGGATTTATCAAAGATGAGAATGGCGATAACCGTTATTTTCATGTGGTTAAAGTTGCCAACCCTGAGTTGATTAAAAAAAATGCTGTAGTCACTTTCGAACCGACGACAAATAATAAAGGGTTATCTGCATTTGCGGTCAAAGTCATACCTGAAAGTAAATATATTTATATCGCAGGTGAGCGGATTAAGATTACATCCATTAAGTCTTATCGCGTTTATTCGGTGGACGTGCCTGCTGATACACGTATTGATAAAGAAAATACTGTGTTATCTATTGGTGCATTGATGAACAGCATTAAACCTAAATCAGATAAACCGGACCAAATGCGCTCCTTGAAAAAATTAGAAATTAGCACATTACATGGTACTGCTTTAACATTTTCGGAAGATGAAATTGATATTGATGAAGCTGTGAAGCAACTCAAATTTAAGTGATTTTTTGTAAGGCAAATAGCGCTCAAGGGAAGCGCTATTTGCTTGTTTATCATGTTATTCTTTCTTCTACTATTCAGTACTAGAAAGCATCAGATTGACGACGAGCTCCCTAGTGAGAACACTCAATGTACCGTGTTTGTAATGGTGCTGATGAAGTAGCTGAATTATTTGTATAAAAGGTATCACAAAGGAAACAACCTATTGTGATACCAATTTTTCCTCGATTACTGTCGCATTTCACAAAAATCACTTCTTAAATTCAACATCGGTTGCTCATTTAACGTATAATCAATCGATTGGTTGCCTATATTGACTTTATTATCATAAAAAGAATGACTTCTGGGTTAATTAGGCTGATTAAGGGGGGGATATGTTGGATTTCTTAAAAAATTACGATAATTTAACCATTAGCGAAAAAAAAGTTTTAAAATACCTGACTGATAACATTACGGATATCCCTTACTTAAATATTAATGAGCTGGTTGCTAAAACCTTTGTTTCTAAAACAGTTATCATTAATTTATCGCAAAAATTAGGGTTTAGTGGGTTTAAAGAGCTTAAATTTCAGATTAATAATTATATTTTAACAAAAAATAAGACTGAAAAAATTATCCCGTCATCTTATAAAAAACAACTCGAAAAAAATATTAATAAAAGCTTTACGTTAATTAATGAAGAGCAAATTAGTGATTGTGCTAAAATACTACATAAATCGAGAAATATTTTTATTGTTGCAAGAGGAACAAGCAAAGCGGTTGGTTATTACCTTGAGCATTTGCTATTTGCGTTAGGACTACACTGTTTTTTCATTAATGACTACAATTTATCTGACTCTTTCACTCGATTAGTTAGCAAAGATGACACTGTCATTTTTATCTCGCTATCTGGTGGAACAAAAAAAATTATTGAAACAGCAAAAATTGTGCAATTAAAAGGGGCGAATATTATTAGCATGACCGCTTTTAATACCAATGAATTAACCACTTATACTGATAATACTCTGTTTTGTTTTGCCGATAATTTTGATACTAAAAGGGATGATACCAAATCCAGAATTGGCTTTTTTATTTTAGTTGATTTACTTATCAATGAATTAGAAAACCTACTTTAAACTTCCTTTTTTACTTCCTAAAAAATTTTCACCTGTCTTTCATTTTTATTTTTGGCAATGAGTTTTGTATTAAAATGACCTAGGTCATTAATTATGACCTAAGATAATTTTTAAAACCGTGACATCATTTCTTTTATAACCCCCCCAAGCTAGTATGCCTTTAATTCTAATAATAGAAGTCATAAGGAAACAGTATGGCCAGAAAAAAGTTTGGTGAATCTATTCAACGCTTTGGGAGAACATTACTCCTTCCGATAGGTGTATTAGCCCCTATTGGTATGATATTGGGTATCAGTGGTGCATTAGTGCAGACTTATATGATTGCACGTTTTCCTTTTCTTGGAAATGAAACGGTTAATGCATTACTTGTCAGTATTCGTTCAATCGCAGGTGTTATTTTTGATAATATTCCCTTGCTCTTTGCAATGGGTGTGGCCTATGGGATGAGCCATCGAGATAAGGGAATTGCCGTCTTTGCCTCGGTAGTCGGTTACTTATCGCTGATCATCACTATGAATATTTGGTTAGTCCTTACTGGTAAACTTGCTGACCCTGCAATGATGGGCCAAGTGGGACAAATTAAAGTTCTTGGTATACAAACTTTAAATATCAGTGCTGCCGGAGGGATTATTACTGGTTTGATTGCCGCTTGGGCCACCGATAAGTTTTATAACCTTGAGTTACCGACCGCATTCGCTTTCTTTTCCGGTAAAAAATCCGTTTCTATTATTATGATAGGTTTAATGATTGGAGTGGGGGCGTTATTACCGTTTATTTGGGAAGTATTAGTTCAAGGTTTGATGAAACTCTCTGCGGTATTTTTAAGTCCAGTGGGGCCATTTTTTACGGCAGGAGGTGAACGCTTATTTATTCCATTTGGTTTACACCATGTATGGAACGTTTTGTTTAGATTCACTGAAGCGGGTGGTACTTATATTATTGATGGCCAAACCTTTGTTGGCGTTGTCCCTGCATTAACTGAAGTACTATTTAACCAAGGCCCGGATAGCGAATATTGGGCGATGATGCCAAGTTTGACTCGCTTTATGGCGCAGCAACAAATGTTGGTTACATTGTTCCTCTTCCCTGCGATTGCTCTTGCTATATATAAAACATCGAAGAAAGAAAACCGCGCAGAAGTGAAATCCATGCTTGTCACCATGGTATTAACGGCAATGCTTGGTAACGTCACAGAGCCACTCGAATTTACCTTCGTATTCATTGCGCCATTACTGTATTTAACTTATGCCATTATTGTCGGTATTGGTGCGGTGTTACTTTCATTGGCTGAGGTTGGTATCGGTTATATTCGTGGAACCGTCTTTGATTTTACTATCTTTGGTCTGCTGTACGAACACACTAACTGGATTTTCCTTGTTATTATCGGTAGCTGTTTAGCCGTCGTCACTTACTTTATTTTCTACTGGGCAATTATTAAATTTGATATTAAAACTCCTGGTCGTGAAGAATCTAGTAATCTGAAAAATACTTTAATTAAAGAAAAACGCTACGGCGAAATTGCAGAAATTTTAATCCAAGCATTAGGTGGAAAACAAAATATTCGTAACGTAGATAACTGTATTACTCGTATGCGTATTGATGTTGGAGAAGTTAACCAAATTGATAAAGATTTAATGTTGGAATCAGGATGTACCGCATTCTTCTTTCCATCGGCAAACCACGTCCATGTCGTATATGGACCAAAGGTTGAGTTCGTTCGCAATGCTGTTGATGAAGCAATGAAGAAATAAAGAAAGGATACGAAATGAGAGCATTATACGATTCTAAAAGTAAAACTATTGATGACCGTGGAATTAAAGACTTATTGTCTGATGAAGCAAAATATTCTACTTGGTTAATGTTTGAATCCATGTTGGCCCAAGCTCAAGCTGAACTGGGATTTATTCCTCAATCAGCGGCAAATGAAATTAAAGAAAAGGCCGTAATCGAAAATATCGATTTTGAAGAAATGAGCCGTATTTACCAAAAAATAGGCCATGGTTTCGTACCTTTCTTAAAGGTTTTAGTGAATGCTTGCTCTGAGGAAAGCGGTAAATATATCCATTATGGTATTACCACACAAAATATTCAGCAAAGTTCACAGCTGTATATGATGAAAACCGTACACCATAAATTTATGTTGTTATTGGGTGAAATCATCGAAAACTTGTCGAATCTGGCTGAAAAAACCAAACATATGGTGATGCCGGGAAGAACCCATGGGCGTCATGCAATTCCGATAACCTATGGCTATAAGGTTTCAGTGTGGATCAGTGACTTTATTGACTGTTATCAGCGAATGAAAGAGTGTGAAAAGCGCGTGTTCACTATTATGATGGGCGGTGCAGTTGGCGCTTTTAACTCGATGCCTGAGGTTGGAATGGCGGTACAAAAACGTGTCGCTGAACTGGTGGGGGATGGAAGCCATGGAAGTACCATCCAGAAATTTGAGCACCCATAAACTTGAATATATGGCAAATTTAGCGCTAATGGCGAATATTTGCCATAAAATCGGCGAAGAGGTCTATAGCACAACGTTAGAAGAAATTGCAGAAGTTTCTGAAGGGTTTACCAAAGGAACAGTAGGCAGTAGTACTATGCCACATAAAATAAACCCGAAACTGGCAAAGGGAATTATCGCTAACTCGCAGAAATTATATTCCTTACCAAGTGTTGGTATGTATTCCGCGGTAAGGCCTTATGAAGGAGATAGTAGTTCTTATATGTTATTTGATGGGTTAATCGAAGAAGCTTTGGAATTAACCACAGAAATTTTATTAAGAACAGAGGAGCTTTCGAGGACGATTGTGCCACATGAAGAGAGAATGCTTCATAATGTATTGAGAAATAAAGGTCTTGATAATACTGAATATGTCATGATGAAGATGGCGGAAAAATTAGGTAAAGATAAAGCTCATTCCCTTCTGTATGAAGAAGCTATTAAAACGGCAGCGGATGGGGAGGATTTCTACACTAATTTAACCAAAAACAGTGTGATATCAGCAGCGTTCAGTAATGAAGAAATTAAAGCCATGCTCGACCCGAGGTCTTATATTGGGTTATCTGTCGAAATTGCTGAAAAAGAAGCAAAACGTGGATTAGCAATTGCCCAAGAAATTAAGCAACAATATCAATAGGTATTTTTAGTATATTATATAAAAATATTTAAAATAAAGGCCTATCTATTATATAAATAGGCCTTTATTTGTTTATTCGCCAGCGAGTGCTCTTGGGAATAATAAATTATTTTCTAGGTTAATATGATTCATTAAGTCATCAATCAGTTCATTGATACCATTATACAACACACGCCAGGTAGTACAGGCTTCTGGTGGCGGTGTAACATTATCGGTAATGCCTTTAATGGCCTCTAAGATATCACCAGCATCATCATGTTCTTGCTCCATCACACTAATTGGGCCTGCCGCGTTTTTGCCCATTCCATTTTTTATCATAGGGAATAAAACGCGTTCCTCTTTCATCATATGGCTAGTTAATTCTTCCAGTAATGCTTCTAAGTATTTTGATAAACCTTTTGGCACACTTGGCTTATTTACATGAACGCGTTCAACTTTTTGCGCCTGTAAGATAAGTTCAGGTAATTGCTCTCTGTGCCTATCATGATAGCGAACAATGATAAAATCGATAATTTCACCGAGCGGAGCTTTACGCCAGTCTTTTTCTAACGTTTCTGTGGCTAATTCAGCTAATTGGCTTTCTAATAGGTCAATATCTAACTTTAATTTTTCTGCACTACGACTGAGAGTCTGTTTTCCACCACAACAGTAATCCATATTATATTGGCGGAATAAAGAAGAGGCTCTAGGAATAGATAATGCGAGCTGTCCAAGTGTTTTATCTCTAAATTGCATATGAGGTATCCTCTAAAAAATCATAAAATTCTGATGCTACTTTGTTAGTTAATTTATGCAGGTAATGCCCATTGGCGAGCAATATTACGTCCATACTCACGGCAGTCATCTAATGTTTTTGTGTCTGGTTTCCATTTTGCTTTTAAAGATAATGCGGTATCAAAACCGGCATCCATCAAACGTGTTTGAACACGATCAACAGCGCCACCATTCCAGCCAAAACTCCCAAAAGCAGCGGCTTTTTTATTTAAAAAACGTAAGCCAGTAATTTCTTCAAGCATACCTGCTATTTTGGGCATCATGACATTATTCATGGTTGAGGTACCGACCAACGCCGCCTTGGAGCGGAAAACATGAGTAATAATGTCGTTTTTATCACTGCGTGCAACGTTAAATATTTTAACGGCGACGTTAGGGTCGGCTTCATTGATGCCTTGAGCGATTGCATCCGCCATTAAACGGGTATTATTTGACATGGTATCGTAGAAAATAGTGATGCGATCTTCTTGGTAATCGGCTGCCCACTTCAAATATAATTCAATGATTTGATTTGGGTTATTACGCCATACTACCCCGTGTGACGTGGCTATCATATCGACAGGTAGGTTAAAGCCTAAAATTTCATTTATTTTTGGCGTTACTAAGCGGCTAAATGGTGTAAGAATATTGGCATAGTAGCGTTGGCATTGCTCAAATAATTCATTTTGGTCGACCTCATCATTAAATAATCGCTCATCACAATAGTGCTGCCCGAAAGCATCATTACTAAAAAGCACTGCATCTTCAGTAAAATAAGTCATCATACTATCAGGCCAATGTAACATTGGAGTTTCAATGAAAATCAATTGCTTATTGTTACCTATATTGAGCGTATCGCCTGTTTTAACGATTTTAAAATTCCACTCAGGATGGTGGTGGTGACCATTTATTGAATCAATAGCATTAGCGGTGCAATAGATAGGGGTATTAGGAATAAAGCGCATTAATTCAGTTAATGCACCAGCATGATCTTCTTCTGCGTGGTTAATCACGATATAGTCAATATCATTTAAATCAATTTGTGAGCGTAAGTTTTCAACAAATTCACGACTAAACTTATGATCGACAGTATCAATAAGTACATTTTTTTCTTCGCGGATTAAATAGCTATTATAACTACTTCCCTTTAATGTTTTATATTCGGTTCCATGAAAATCACGTACTTCCCAATCACGTTGACCCCACCCAATGAATATTATTTTTTACATGAATCGCCATATTAATTTTATCCTGTATTTTTTAAAGTATAGGAAGATATAATCAATATTCATGCCAATATTTAACTAATTGATTTTTAGATAAATTTAAATAAATATTTTTAATTTATAGTCATAATGACTGTATCAATAATCGTCATTATGACTATACTTGTTGTCAAATTGACTATGGGGGAGTAGATCATGGGTTTTTCTGTTGAAGCATTAGCAAAGATCGCAATAGAGTTAACAAGATGGTATGGAACATGCAGATCGGTTTCAGCGTTTGATTACTACATTAAGGCAATCATTAGGGTGCGATGCTTGTGCGTTATTGCGCTATGAACCAGGTCAATTTATTCCCTTAGCAATTGATGGATTAATGGCTGATGTTTTTAGGTCGCCGATTCTTTTTGACGGGACACCCTCGGCTTGAAGCAATTGCAAGAGCTGGCGATGTAGTACGTTTTCCTGCGGATAGCCAGCTCCCTGATCCATACGATGGGTTAATTCCTCATCATCAGCATCTAAAAGTCCATGCTTGTGTCGGCTTACCTTTATATGCGGGGCAGAATCTTATTGGTGCATTAACATTAGATGGCATGGAACCTGATCAATTCGATGCATTTAGCAATGAGTCACTTAGGTTAATTGCTGCATTAGCTGCTGGGGCATTAAATAATGCATTACTTATTGAACAGCTTGAAAACCAAAATATATTGTCGGGTAAACCTATACGATTTAAACCTTCAGGAGAAACCGAAATCATCGGTTTATCTCTTCGTATGCAACAATTAAAAAAGGAAATCGATATTGTTGCTACGTCAGAATTAAATGTTCTGGTTAGCGGAGAAACGGGAACAGGAAAAGAATTAGTTGTTAAATCCATTCATGAAAAAATCCCTTCGAGCAGAGTATCCTCTTATTTATTTAAACTGTGCGGCATTACCTGAGAGCGTGGCAGAAAGTGAATTATTCGGCCATGTTAAAGGGGCTTTTACGGGAGCAATTAGTCACCGTAGTGGTAAATTTGAAATGGCGGATAATGGCACTTTGTTTTTAGATGAAATTGGAGAGTTGTCATTAGCATTACAGGCAAAATTACTGCGAGTATTGCAATATGGTGATATTCAACGTGTTGGTGATGACCGCAGTTTACGCGTTAATGTCCGTGTATTAGCGGCAACTAATCGTGATCTACGCGAAGAAGTATTAGAGGGGCGGTTTAGGGCAGATTTATTCCATCGTTTAAGCGTATTTCCTCTACTTGTTCCCCCATTAAAAGAACGTGGTGAAGATATTATTTTATTAGCCGGATATTTTTGTGAGCAATATCGTCAGCGTTTTGGTTTATCTAGTGTGGTACTGAGTTCTTCATTACAAAGGTATTTACTCAACTATTCATGGCCTGGCAATGTACGTGAATTGGAACATGCGATTCATCGTGCTGTTGTTCTTGCTCGTGCCTCAATTGACACTGGCGATATTATCTTACAGCCTCAATATTTTATCTTTGATAACAATGAGTATGAGTTTACGGAAACCTCAAAGAAAGTAATACCATTAACTAAAAACTTACGTGAAGCAACAGATGACCTTTCAGCGTAAAGTCATTACACAAGTACTGGAACAAAACCATCATAATTGGTCTGCATGTGCTAGAGAATTATCTTTAGATATTGCTAACTTACATCGACTAGCTAAACGACTAGGCCTGAAATAAAGTATTAAGGGCATCGTAATGCTGCCCTTAGAATCTTAATTTTCTAATCCATTAATAATAAGCTGTAGCCCGTCAGCAAATTTCAAATCGTAGTTATTAGCAAACAACATTTCTTTGGCTTTCCATGTATAGGGATATTTATCTTTAGATAATTGGTTAAATTCAGATTATTTCTTGCCTTATTTTTGGCAATATTCCTTTTTCATATAGAGTTTCACATATTTCTCGAGTTGCTCAAGCTCTTCATTATCACTTTCGTTACGTTGTAAATGCCGAAATAGTGTGGAGATTTTCTTCAAATCAAACCGGTTTTGTTGAATACGTTTTTCAAGTGCAATAAGGGCTCTTTTCTTTGATGCATGATGTGCAAATTGCTTTTGTAAAATAAGTAGGTACAGCCAAATGCTTTGCCGAGTGATAAAAAAATCGAATATAGGTGAGGGCGAGAAAATTTGCTTTTTTTGCTAGTAATAATCCACTAAATAAGCGGTGGATAAACTGAGTTGTAGATGGTTTATGGCTTTGGATTAGAGCTGTAATTCCCTGTTTAAATTGCTGTTCTGAAAGATAAATTAATTGCTGGTAACGTTTTTTTAGGGCTGGTGGGATAAATCCATGCGAAAGCGGCCATTGCAACTAATGGGCCGGAAACAATCGCAATGGCATTACCGATGCTTTGAGTGAGTGAAAGCGTAAAAGGATAGCTTGGTTGCAGCAAAATTAAAGAGACCATAATGTAATCAAAAGCAATTAAAATCAGGCGATTATGAGAAAAAATGACAACACCGCTAATAATCACTGGAATAATGAAAAGGGTCATCTGCCATGATGAAGAGGCAAAAGGCCACAAGTACCATGTGCAGATTAATGCGGCAATGGCACCAAACAATTGTCCTGTAAAAATATTTCTCATAAACCTAGCGGGGTAATCAAGGGAAGCGAATAGTGCCAACATCACCGACATACCGAGTGTGAGATAAGCCAAAGCTTGCCACTGTGTCCATAGCCATAATAAACCCACTACGGCTATCGCAATAAAAGAACGAGTAAAAGCCTGCCATGCTGAGATTTTATTTTGATGCAGTTTTAATTTGTCGATTTTATTTATCCGCTTGATTGACGTACCAAAAGTAGCATAGTAAAGCGGGACTAATAGCGTTTTAAGTACCCCATTAGGGCACAATGATAAAATATGTTTCCATTGCGTATTCGTTGGCTCTTGTGCAGGAAAATAAAAGGGTGCAATGGATTGATATTTATCTAGGTGTAATAATATTTGGCTTTGAAACATAAGTTTTTGACGTGCTTTAGCAACTTGTTTACGGTGGTAATGCCAGCCGATGCGATTTGTTTCTAGAATTTCCTCATAACTTGTCATCACTTGCCAGAGTTGGTCAATTTCCTGTAACTTTATTGGTTTTTTTTCTCAAGTGTGCGATGCAAAATTTGATAAAATAGTGTATCAACCTGGTTTTTTAGTGTAATAACGGGTTCTTGTTCACGTTTTGGTGTAAATAAAAAATTGAAAACTACTGCGGAAAGAACGCCAACAAGGATAGTCCATAGCCGATCCCAAGCGACCATAAACAGGTTATCTGTCATGTGGACACTTAGCATGCTGACCATGACTGCTGAATAACCCGCTAAAAAGGTACCATAGGCCACAAAGCCTTTTTGCAGTTGACCAATACCGCTACATGCTCCTAACCATAATGCCAGCCCTACGATAAATAATAGCGGGTTGATAATGTGTAGTTGAATTAATATTACGCCAACTAGCACGCCAATGACTGTTCCCGCGAAACGCCACCAACTTTTTTCCAGTAAGTTTTCGCGCCAAGGTTGTGCAGAGGCCCAGACGGTCATGGCTGCCCACTGTGGGTGAACAAGCTGCAAATATTGAGCAATAAATAGAGCAGCAATTGAGGCACAAGCCGTAATTACCGCAAAACGAAAGCGTATAGGATTAAACCCTAAACGGTGCAAAAAAGTGATGTTTTGTAGCATTGAGTATGAGTAAATTTGGCGTGTTAAATGGTTTATTAGTTGATAATATCAACTAAATTTACAGTAATTATTAACTAATTAGTTGATAAAATCAACTAAAGAGGCATTATGCGTACAGAACAAGCCAGAGTGTTTGGGGTGATAAGCCGAGCTGCCCATCATTATATGAAGTGGATGGGGGAGCCTTACGGTATCAATGCCATTGAGTGTTTGATGATTTTGCATATTGATCAGTATGATGAATCAACCCTAGAGCAGATTACAAAAGCCATGGTTGTGGATAAATCCGTGACGACTCGAGGAGTGAGCAAATTTTTAGCTAAGGGGTGGGTTGCTAAAACGAATAGTTTAGTTGATAAACGGGTTTATCATGTTTCGTTGACATCACGCGGCAAAACGATTGTGAATGAGTTAAATTACAAACTAAATAAGTGGAATGATTATTTAGCAGCGGACTTGCCAGAACAAGAGGCTGAACAGCTATTTAGCGCACTAGAAAGCTTGGCAAAACGAGCCATTGAAAGCTCGGTGGCAGATTTTCCGCGTTTATTAGAAGAACCCAATGAGTGAAGCTTAATAACCAACTTGGCAACGTTAAGGATTTCGAGCTGGTTTGAGTGCCAGTAAATATAATTCCCCATTAAGAGGGGATAGAATATTTTTAATTGGTTTTGGTGAAACGAGTGCTGTTACTGTTGAATAGCGGCCACAGGAAGTAATACTATTTCAGATAAATTCTCAGGTACTGGGCTCAGCGTATTACTCATCATGATTAATTCACCATCTTTTTCAACTCTGGCACTCATTCCTAAGGTATATCGTTTGGATTGAAATTCTTCAGGAAGAGCGACTGTAAATGCGATACTACGTCCTGCACTTTGTGATTTGAAACTGTAATCAAGATTAGACTTTGCATTGTTTTCATTCTGTAGTATTGACGTCAACGACAGTGTGATTGTGGCATTTTCAGGAATATCGTAAGAATGTGAATAAATATTACCATTGATATGATAAGTGGGAGTTTGAGTAAAATAACTCATTAAATTATTACTACAAGCGGATAGCATGAAAGTTATAAAAAATATGAATATTGAAAAAATGTGTTTTTTTGAAAAGTTGGGGTTAATATTTAACATTAAATGTTCTCTTTGGCGAAATCTAATTATAGTGATTAACGAATAAAAATCTTCTGAAAAAAATATCGCATATAGGTGTAAATACTTTTCTTGGCATCGTATTTAGAAAGCATCGGCATTTCTGATTTTTCCCCTGTGTATAAAATACCAATGCGAGGTAAAGTCATAATTAAATTTTCATCTAGATCAATTTTTTTAA
Source organism: Providencia rettgeri (assembly GCA_900455085.1). Classification (NCBI taxonomy): domain Bacteria; kingdom Pseudomonadati; phylum Pseudomonadota; class Gammaproteobacteria; order Enterobacterales; family Morganellaceae; genus Providencia; species Providencia rettgeri. The sequence continues at coordinate 136,756 of UGTZ01000001.1, forward strand.
AGGATTGTCGCAATTGCCTGACTAGCTTGTAATAGCTACTTTCAGTCACGATAGTGCCTCTTTTTTCCCAAATCTCGTACATAACTTCTCTTTTACTATTTGTTTTTACTAGTAATAATTTAAGAAGGCATGATTCATTTTCTGAAAGGTTAACGACTTTTTTTTCACGCGAAAGTGTTCGCTTGAGTGGGTCATATACTACATGCCCAGACAAGAGAATCATTGATTCTTTTTCACTATAGTCAATGTTATCCATAAAATTATCTATTGTTGATAAATCGGTCATAATCTATACCTATACTAACTGTTGATGAAATGTATTCCAATATAAAAAAACGAGGCTAGTCAGAATATTTAGAAAATAAAATCGTTTTTTGATATTGAGTTCATGTGGTTTGATGGGGAGAATTTAAACTATATTCATAGGTTGTATATATCAATTTTTATTTATATTTTTATATTTATTTTATTTTTGTCAAATAAATAGGCTTAGCATATTAAAAAAACATACCAAACCTATAAATATTAGTCGATGGGGAATAAGTAAATGATAAGAGGGGTAGAGAAATTTAATGTTAGATTAGTAGTTCGTCTTCCTCATTATCGTTACCCTCTAAATTAATGTTAGTCATATTATGACGAAGTTGGTTGCTAAGAGGAGCACTCATCAAACTGATAGCCATATAATGGCTGAGCGAGCGATTAAATTTTTTATTTAATGAAACTAGCTCAGGGTCAGTTGATGATTGTAATATTTGACTAACACCGGTAATAAAGTTTTGTTTTTCATCTCTACCCAATGTAATCATTGTCTTAAATACGTGAGAAAAAAATACTTTTCTATCTTCTTTTGATTTAAGTTCATCAATAAACTTGTTAATTTTATTTTTTTCTTTAGGGGAAAAATCTATTTTTTTACTATCCATATTTTTCTTCTGCCATAATGAAGTCATTTTATTTTGAATGTTTTCAGTGTGAATTTGAGATCCGCTATGTTGAGGACTGATAGCCTTAGCTTGTAAATTGACCAGCATCTTTGTGTTCTTCCTGTATTGAATTTATTGTGGTTATTAAGTTTTGATAGGTCTTTTTATGTATTTTTAAAATTTGGCATTGTGTTGGAACAGAAAATACATGAGGAAAAATATTTTTAGAGGCGTAATAGGGGAAAAATAGGTAATTTTATTATCAATCTCTAAGGCGATTGTATTATCAGCAGCGGTTGAAAATTTCATATCAGAGCCGCTTTGGGCAATACGAGTTTGCATTTTTGCTGGTAGATGTAATGTGGTATTTGTCACTTTTGCATATTGCTTTTCAAAATAAACAGCAACCATCTCTTGTAGCTCATTATTACCAAAAATGTCATTCAATATTTTCATCAGCTGTTCTTTGCTTTGACTGGTATTTTCTTGGTACTGAATTTCACTGGTTTCTAATACGTGAATAAAGTCAGTTAATAGCTGTTTAATGCCGTCGTAATAACCTTGCTGATAAGCACTTTGATAGATAGTTTCTTGCTGTTGTTTCGCTTGTTGGTAATACTCACTTGCCTTTTTTTGAGCTTGTTGAGTCATAGTTTTGTGGTATCTATCGGCACTTAATGCTTGATATTTGATCAAGACTTTTTCAGACATTGTCTGTTTAACATTCTGGGGTATTTTCTCTGACATAACGGCATGTCTCTTCAATAGTATTCCAAGGTAGCATCGTTTTTACTGATGACGGTATAAGTTGCTGAGTTTCAAGACTAAACATATACTTAGCTCGAAGGGTGTAAACGATGCCAAAGGGGGCTAAACACATCAATAATTGTTGTGCCCCAAGGGCAGTTAATACCTGTGGTGAAGTTGTAGGTTGATTTTCTGATTGCCAAAGTGGGCGGCTCAAGCGTGTATGTAAGACTCGATATTTGGAAAGTTCAACCCACCAAGGAAGCGGTTCAGCGTGTAACAAAATCCCTAAACCTAACGCTACCTCTGGTAATAAAGCCCAATGTTCAGATAATACTTTGGTAACAAGGGCGTTTTCTCGTTAGGTAAAGGCAATGAGTATTGCTGAATCAATTGCTGGTTATGTTTACGTTGCAGTATAGGAGGAAAGTCTTTATATCCAACCCCATTAAATTCACTATGGAAATAACATCCTGGAGCGAGGAAAATATTTCCTTGTGTAATGAGTAGGTTATTCAGCACTGTCATCAACAGGTTTCCCTATCAGATTAGTTGCTGATTTTTTGTTACTTAGCTGGCGCCACAGTAACAGTAAAATAGTCAAAAGAATGATCATTGCAGCAATAATTGAGCCGATTATGACTGGGTTAAATGTATGTTCAGGCTCAGGCTTAACTTGATATTGCAACGGCGGGCGATTGACGACCACGACTGAGACATTATCGTAATTTGCCTCAGCAAAACTGTTCGTTAGAAACAGTTTAATCTTATGCATCATCATTTGGGGGTCTTCACTCCCAGAATAGGTCACCAAGCTGGAAACATTTTGCATTTGTTTAGTAGGATTATTGCCATTTAATGGATAACTAACATGCACACGTGCGTTAATAATATCAGGGATGGTAAGTAGCGATTGCTCAAGGCGTTGTTCAATTAAAGAAAGCAAGCGAGTACGTTCTGCCTGTGGTGAGGCCACTAAAGAGTCACCAGGAAATGCTTGGATAATTTCCACTGGTTCTTTTGAGGGCAGGTTATATTGGCGTAGTAAATCTACCGCAATAACAAAGTCACTTGGTTGAACACGAATGGAATCTCCGTTTTTATTATCTTGTTTACGCGTAGCCTCAACACCATGCTCTTGGAGTATGGCTAATACTTCGTTACTTTGTCTTTGGCTTAAATGACTGAGTAATAATTGGTTATCACACCCCATTAATAAGCCAATAAAACTAATTAAGATAAATTTTTTTAAAATATTCATGGCTTATTGAGCTTTTAAAACAGTATCAATCGCAGAAACACTTTTATGTGTTAGTGTGCTAATCATATTCATAGCAAGGCTGTATTTACCGACACGATTTTGAAATTGCAGTAATTGAACTGGGTTACTTGGGTCAATGGTATTGACACTATTCATTAATGCAGTTCTTTCTTGGTTCGTCGATGCGCTGTATTCTGCAAAAAGCTCTTTGACTTTATCGGCAATGGGGATTGATGATGGTATCTCAGAGGCCATCTCTGTGGAATTTATCATCGATAAATTTGAAGTAATAGGCGACATAATGTATTTCCTAAGTGAAGGTAGAGCACCATCGTCAATGACGCTCTATTGAATATTAAACGTTACGAATAAGAGCTTGGTCAGTATCTTTAATTGATTTCATAAAGTTACTTTGTAATTGACGTGCCATATTATAATTACCACTCATGGCGGTGATTTTCGCCAGCACTAGTGGGTTATCGACTTCTAATGTTTTATCAGCAAGAATTGTATTTAACTCATCTCCGAATTGTTTCGCTTTGCTACTAATACTGGCCGATGTACGATAGATCATACCCATATTATTTTTGCCAGTTCCTGAAATTTCTAGATCGGATGTCTCCCATTTTCCTTCGGGATTTAAACCTGGGATCATATCTGCCATTTTTTGCTTCCTCTTTATTTTTGAAGTTATATTAAATAATGATTTGTTAAGTTAAAAACTGATTGAATTAAAAAACCAATGGTTATTGCCTAATAAAATATAGCCGTTAGCATTGGTGACAAATGATTTGCCTACAAGCTCATTATTGGCAAGGGAGATTGAGAATTGAATATGATTATCTCCCCATTGCTTATAAAATGAATTTGTGAAGTTAATTAAAGAAGCAGTTTGATTGTCATTTAAACTGTCTTTTATGATAAAGATAACTTTATTTTCTTTAGTTATTTTACGCCATTGAACATTACTTTCTGTTAATCCCAACTCTGCTTTTTGTAATAATTCACCAAAGCTGATTTTTTTTATTTCACTTTTTATATAGCAACTAAAATAGCTAGAAAGTAACTTATCAATATTTTTTTCTTTATTAATTAAATTATTGTTATCTATAGTCACGATTATTGGGTTGCATGGATTGGTAAGCTCTACCTTTAATGTGTCTGGTACTATTTCAATAAGTTTATTTTCAATTTCTTGTTCAAGCTTATTTACTATTTTAATTGAGAATTTTTCATTGTATTTAGCTTTAACCAGGCGTTGCATGCTCCAATCAGAATCTCGCTGTGTTTTTACTAGGATAAGGCTTTCATTACTAGTACCTTGGGTTACGATAATGGGATACTGACTACCTTGAAGTATTTGTTCTAATGCTTTTACTTTTTTCTCGGTGCTTTGTGCTGGAATATATTGAAATATAGTGTAAACAACAAATATTGAAAATAGAGTCAAGAAAAAGACCAACATAGTTTGTTTATTAAAAAGGCTTGATTTTTGCTTAGCTGGTTTTTTTACTTTAGTTTTAACGATAGGTAATGAATTTTCAGCCTCTGAAGTCTGTAAGGTTTCAGGTATTTGAGGGTTTTGCCACTCGGTATCCTGCATTTTGATCACAATAGGAAAAATATCCGCTAAAAGTAGCTGCTGAAGAACGATAGGTATTTCTGTACTTAATCCATTATCATTTAACCGGAGAGCTAGCCCACTTTCAGAATGTTGACTTGCAGTAATAATTGAAAATTCGCAGGCAGTGCCATCGCTTGGAATTGAGTAGGTTGTGAAACCATCATCATTGATGTCAGTTTTATAATCTAAGCCGTTATCAATGATAATCAGATTGTTATCTGCATTAACCATTAATTCTTGGCCGGTCATTGGGCCGCTAGCAATTTTTACTATACATGTGCGGCTATTTGTATCACTCATAAAGATAATCTCATGGAATTAAATTCATTTTATTATGGATTGGCTGGTTCTCGTTATTGGTGGCAAGTAAATCAAGAAATGTTTTTATTGTCAGTTGAATTGATCTTATTCATTCACACCTTTAGCTTGTAATAGAAAGTATGAGTGATTCCTGAGTATTCCCTTGAGGCTTTTTTTATTATCGCTCACTCTGTGTACACAACATTACGTGGATAAGGCCTATATATAATGTCAAATAAAGATATTGCAACATTATTAGAAAGTAGAGGCTGTGATTTTTCATTACAAGACAAATTGGTCTTAGCTATACCGAAAAGAGTCACGACGCCTTTTATTTATAAATCTATATATTCAAATTTAAATATTTTGATAGAACGTCAGGCTATATTTATTTGTCAAGAAAATGAATGGAATGCACTAGATAAGTCAAATTGGAAGTTATACTCAATGGATTTATCAGAATTAGTCGAAATTTTAGCAGTTATTGATACCGCAATGGGGCAAGCATTCCTTGCGAAAAAGAAAAAGCTGGAAGCTGATGAAAATAACAATAATGAATATATCGAATTAATTGAAGACTTTTCATTAATGGTATCAATCAAAAATGTAGTGATTGATTTAATTATTAGAAATCATCCTGTATTTGATAGCTGGTGTGAAATACTCAGGCGGTACGAAGCTTATGGAATGATGCGATTTATTCTCTCTTCAGCTCAAGAGAATAAAAACGCCAATATTAATCAGTTATGTGCACGTTATGGTATATCAGCTTCTTATTTTAGACAGCTTTATCGAGAAAACTTTAATAAAACGGCAAAGCGGAAAATTATGAGTGTTCGTATGGCTAATGCAATTCTACAGCTAATTGAAAGTGATGATTCAATATTAGATGTAGGGCTTGAAGCGGGTTATTGTTCAGCATCTCATTTTACTAATGATATTAAAAAAGAGTTAGGCCTAACACCATCAGAAATTAGGCATATTGGAGCAACATTATATGAGCAGTAAAAAAAAATCGAGTGTTAGGTTTAACACTGTTTTTACTGAGTATGAGTTTCTATTCGGCCCAAGCTGAAATTATTGTGGCAGAACCAGTTACACAATCAAAAAACCACGATACCTTTGTCGCAAATAATATTGCAGTAGGTAAGGTATTCGATGCCGTTGCTGAACGTTTAAATAAGCCAATTATTCTCAGCAAATTAGCAGCTCAAAAAAAAGTGACTGGTAATTTTAATTTAGCTAATGCAGATGAAATGTTTAAAGCACTAACTCGGCGAATTGCATTAGTGTGGTATGACGATGGTGCGAGTATTTATATTTATGATAATAGTGAAATGCGTAGCGCAATTATTCCAACAAATAATGTCAGTAGTAACCAGTTGCTTAATTATATTCAACGAAATGGAATTTATGACTCGCGGTTTCCTGTACGTTCACAAGAAGGTGAACGGTTATTATTTGTTTCGGGTCCGCCACTGTATATTGAACTAATTAAAGCCGCATCTTTATATCTTGCAGAACAGATTAGGAAAGAGGAGTTATCTAGCGGTGAAGTGGCTATTATTCCATTAAAACACGCATCGGTAACGGATAGAAGTTATTCATTACGAGGGCAAAATATTACGATCCCTGGTTTATTAACAGTCATTAATTCTTTGTTTAAACAGGGAGCTTCACCAGATGAAATATTACATATTCAACCACCACCAACACCAATTAATCCAACAGGAGATTCGATAGACGAATTAATGGATACACCAATTGGTGATCCACCATCTTCTGGGAGTAAGCCGATGATGGTAACAAAAAAACCGTCTAACAGCGCTTTTTCTTTGGTAGCACACCCTGATAGCAATAGCTTGATAGTTAAAGGTAGCCAAGAGCAAATTCGTTATGTTCGCCAGTTAGTTAATACATTAGATATGCGCCGCCGGCAGGTAGAGTTATCTTTGTGGATTATAGATATTACTCGCTCAGAACTCGATAATCTTGGCGTGAACTGGGAAATTGGTACTTTTAGTACAGGTACTGGCTCGGTCTCATTTAACCGAAGCACGCTATCAAACAGCCAACAATTTTTATTGCAGATTGATGCATTAAATAAAACGGGTAACGGGCACATTGTTTCTCGCCCCGTGTTATTAACCCAAGAAAACATTCCTGCTTTATTTGATAACAACACCAGTTTTTACGCCAAATTACAAGGGGAGCGTATTGCGACTCTTGAGCAGGTCACATATGGGACCATGGTGAGTGTAATGCCGCGTATTTCCGTGGGTAATAACGTAGAAATGGAAGTCAATATTGAAGATGGTGCTGAAAACCGCGATAGCACAGGGAAAACCTCCAGTGTAGAAGGGTTACCTGCCGTTAACAGAACCAGTATTAACACAGTTGCGCGTATTGCAAAAGACAGTAGTTTGCTTATCGGTGGCTATACACGTGAGCAATATGTTGAAAATGAAAGCAAAATTCCTTTTTTAGGCGATCTTCCTTATGTGGGAGGGTTATTTAGTCATTCATCGACTAATCAACAGAAGATGGTTCGTTTATTTTTAATCCAGCCGCGTTTATTGGATGAAAATGAAGGATGGGATGGGCGACAATTTTCTGAAAAGACGCGGATCACCACCCATGATAGCCAGTTGCACGGTACGGTCCAATTTCTTCAACAATACATGAGTGAGTCATGGCAATAACACCACTGAGTTTTAATAACCGTTTTTCAGTTAATACTCAAAACAAAAGTCGTGCACCTGTGAGTAGCAGTAGTGATGACTCCGATGAAGTAGCACGTGGTGCTGGTGTCATTGATAGCTCTAGTGAATATGCATCGATGTCGATGTTAGCGGCAAGCCATGTACGCCGAGGAAGTTCTAAGAAGGGCAGCGAAGAAGAATGGATGCAATTTGCCGAACGCATTTTGGATAAAGATGCAGATGACAAAGTATTGCATATAGAAGGCCTGCTTAATAAGCAACTGATGACACCAAAGCAATTACGGGCATTTTTATTGCAGTTTTTTACTGACCCTAGTGATTTACTAATGGTACTTGCTGCATTAATTAATCGTAAAAAATTAAAAAAAGAACAAATTGAAAGTATTGAAGCTTTAGAACAATTATTGCAAGCAGAAGATACTAAGCGTCATACACAAGCAGGAATTAACGTTGCATTAATCGCAAAAGCATTTGCTGAAAAATTACATTTTAGTGCTGGGAATTTACGTTCGGTGTACCGTGAGTTTATCACTTATGACGGGCCTGTCGTTTATTTATATGAACAATGGGTTGAGGAAATGGAAATTCAAGAGCGTGAAAATATGATGCGTTATCTTGGGCGAGCACTAGCTTGTGATTTGCAAGCGTTGCCATTAGGTGACTTAAATATTAGTGAGTTTGGAAGTTTTTTTAATCGTGTTGGTCGGTTACGAGAACTGCAATCTTTAGATTATGTATTCTGCCAGCAATTCTTTCAATCTGGTTTTTTTCGGCTCAATGAAAAATCAAACAAATCAAAAATTGAAAAAGAGCTCAGTCAATTATTTACCCGTGGCATTCGTAGTCAGGTTGATTTTGAAACAGTGGTTATCGATTTTATTTCTGAAAAACTGAAAGTCATGACTTCGGATATGTGTGGCAGGTTTTTACAACTATTATTACTGGCTTTTGCAGTTATTCCTATCACTGTCTTTCAGTCAACGGAAGCAAGAGACCAACTTATTGAAAAATTAAAAGAACTCATGGACCAAATTATGGTGCAAGAGAGAATATTACACCGAAAGCCATAGTGCGATAGGAAAATTATCCCATGAAAAGTATCACCGGATTTTTATTACAAATCCGTAATCGTCCAGAATTGATGGTATTAGTTATCATGGTAATGGTTATTGCGATGTTGATCATTCCATTGCCAACTATATTAGTCGATTTATTAATTGGCTTAAACATTATGATATCTGTACTCATTTTTATGAGCTCTTTTTATATAACTCGGGTATTAAACTTTCAATCATTTCCTTCTATTTTATTAATAAGTACATTATTTCGATTAGCTTTATCAATTAGTACCAGCCGCTTAATTTTACTAGAAGCAGATGCTGGGGATATTATTGCTACTTTTGGTGAATTTGTTATTCAAGACAATTTAGTGGTTGGAATGGTGGTATTTGCCATTGTCACCATTGTACAGTTCATTGTTATTACGAAAGGTTCTGAACGTATTGCTGAAGTGGCAGCCCGTTTCTCTCTCGATGCAATGCCAGGTAAACAAATGAGTATTGATGCGGATTTACGGGCTGGTGTGATTGATGAGGCGACAGTTAAAGAGAAGCGTGGCGACCTTGAAAAAGAGAGCCAGTTATTTGGTTCTTTCGATGGTGCGATGAAATTCATTAAAGGGGATGCGATCGCGGGCATTATCATCATTTTTGTTAACTTAATTGGAGGGATATCTGTTGGTACAGCTCAGCAGGGCATGGATGTTTCAACCGCACTAAATACTTTTTCCTTATTAACTATCGGTGATGGTTTAGTCGCTCAAATCCCTGCACTACTCATTTCTATCAGTGCTGGTTTTATTGTGACTCGAGTAGGTGGTAATGATAAGAACTTAGGTGAAAATATTGTTTCAGAGTTATTTGCAAATGACTTTACGATATTAATTACGGCATTTATTGTACTCTCTATGGTTTTTTTGCCTGGTTTTCCAACTATGATATTTTTACTATTATCCGGGGTTCTTATTGGGTTATTTACTTTCAGGTATTTTAAAAAACAAAAAAATAAGCAAAAAACAGTGAATAGTGAAGCTGAAATTATTAATTCAGATGTGACGGAAGGTGAAACTCAAAGAGAAAATAGTGATATTGAAGATGAATATATTCCGGAAACATTACCGATTATCATTTCTGTTAATCAAAAATATAAAAAACATTTAGAAGATAATAAATTTTTATCCAGAATGAAAAAGGATATTTTTATTCGTTATGGGTATAGGATTCCTGATATTGCCGTTAACTATTCACCTATTATACCTGAAAATAAAATGGTGATACTCATTAATGAAATTAAAGCAGGAGAATATAATATCTATTTCCATGGGTATCGTTTACTGACTATCAATGACGAACCTGAATACCTTGGTATGTCATTGACTAAGTTTACGGATGAATATGGTTCGGTGAGTACTTGGTTTGAACAAAAGGACCTACCCAACATTGAGCAGCTGGGTCTAATGGCTCGAGACGATGTGACAGAAGCCATTGATTGTATAAGTAGTTTGTTGTTGAGATTTATTAATGAATTTTTCGGTATTCAAGAAACGAAAAACTTACTTGATGACCTTGAAAGAAAATACCCAGAATTACTGAAAGAGTGCTATCGCCATGCCACAGTACAAAAAGTAACCGAAGTTTTTCAACGCTTATTAATGGAAAAAATATCAGTTCGTAATATGAAATTGATTATAGAAACCTTAGTGCAGTGGGTGCCAAAAGAAAAAGATAGCTTAATGTTAGTCGAGCACGTAAGAAGTGCAATGGCACGTTACATTTCATCTCGTTTTTCTGTAGATGGGCGTTTGAATGTTCTCATGATTAACTCAGAGCTAGAAGACACTATACGTCAAGGGATTAGGCAGGCTTCCGGTGGAGTATACTTACATCTTGAGCCAGAAAAAACTAATGAGTTGATACAGGCAGCAGAGTTTGCTTTAGAAAATAGTTATTTATCAATTAGGGATGTGAACATTTTAGTGCCTGTTGATATTCGTCGTTTTGTCAAAAAAATCTTAGAAGGCCGTTTTCCTGAGTTAGAAGTACTTTCTTTTAATGAAGTTTCTGAAATGGTCAAAGTCAATGTGGTCAAAACCATATAATCAAAAAATCGGCTTTATTAACAAATAAAGCAACCGAATTCAATATAATTATCAGTATTGAATAATTAAAATACCCTAAAATATAAGGAATACCAATGAAATATAGATTTATCGAAATGTTAAATGAATATTTAAATTCTATGGGACGTAGTGATCTAGTTAACTCTCAATTAGATTGTCATTCTAATATTCAATTTGAAATGCATGGTTTTGCTGAAATTAATATTGACCTATCTACAGACGATATTATCATTTGGTGTAGTTTAGATAATTGTAACTATAGCCATTTAGATGCGGTTAGTGCCTCCTTATTAAAATCATTATTAGAATACCCGCCAAATAATTTTTTTCCAGGCCAACCGGCATTGAATATTGTGGATGATGCTTATGTTCTTTCTGCCGTTTTAAAAGAATCAGCTTTAAATAATATTCAATTATTTGCAGATAGTTTTGAAGAATTCTTTGAGCGTGCAAATGAACTTAACAGCCTAATTTCTTAATCTATTATGAAGTTATTTGATCTCTGCGCGCATCCTGCGCGCATTCATGGGTGCCTAATTGAAGCCCCACTACAAGGCGTATTTATTGGTGAGATTTGTTTTATTGAGCATTCTCTTGCGCAGCCAAACGTTATTGCCAAAGCGCAGGTTGTTGGTTTTAAAGAAGGGCTCACGGTACTGAGTTTAATCGGCCGTGCTCAAGGTTTAACACGAGAAGTGGTTATTCGCCCGAGCGGTTATCCGTTTGTATTTGAAGTGGGTGAACATTTAGCAGGTAAAATTTTTAATGCGGCAGGTGAACAAGTTGGTGCGTTGGGTGAAAATCTTTCTGAGCCATTGTTACTCAATACGAAATTACTGCGCATTGATAGCCCTCCAGTGAGTGTTACACAAAGGCGGCCTGTTGCTGAACCGATGGTAACAGGGGTGCGTGCCATTGATAGCTTACTGACATGTGGCTTAGGTCAGCGAATTGGTATTTTCGCCGCTGCAGGTAGCGGTAAAACCTCATTAATGAACATGATCATCAACCATGCTCATGCGGATATTCATGTCGTTGCTTTAATTGGTGAGCGAGGTCGGGAGGTTATTGAATTTATTGAAGAATTAAAAGATTCACCTCATGCAGCACAGACCATTTTAATTTATGCGACTTCAGATAGCCCACCAATTGAGCGATGTAATGCCGCGTTACTTGCGACTACGATTGCTGAATATTTTCGTGACTGTGGTCGTAATGTATTGCTGTACGTTGATTCTATGACTCGATATGCACGAGCGTTGCGAGACGTGGCTTTGGCTACCGGAGAACTACCTGCTAGGCGTGGTTATCCTGCTTCTGTTTTTGAACAGCTTCCTATGTTGTTGGAACGCCCAGGGCAACTAAAACATGGCTCGATTACCGCTTTTTATACGGTGTTATTAGAAAGTGAAGAAGAAGCTGACCCGATTGGTGATGAAATTCGCTCAATTCTGGACGGTCATATTTACTTGAGTCACAAATTGGCCGGACGTGGACATTATCCTGCGATTGATATCTTACACAGTATTAGCCGCGTATTCCAAAAAGTGACGACACCGGAACATCGCCGATGTGCAATTGATTTGCGTGACATGATCTCAAGGCTTGAGCAAATTCAGCTTTACCTTGAGTTAGGTGAATATCAACGTGGAGAAAGTCATGAAAATGACCGCGCTTTAGATAAAAAAGAGCAAATTGAAGGTTTCTTAAAACAAGCCATGGATGAGCCAATGAATTTCGACAATATGTTAAACATTCTCAATGAATTGGCGTCGTAATGATTTCTAATTTATTGGCTTTAACTGAGCGACGTTTTGACCGGACATTACAAGAACAATCGCAATTAAATTCAATAATAAAGCAACAGCAACAACAATGTATGGATATTCGCCAGCGTATTTTAGTTCTGGCGACACAGACCACATCTTATGAAAAATCAGAAGAATTAAGCCGAATCGCTTTTTGGGAACGGCAGCGATTGAAGGCTGTGGTTCTATCCGAAATTGCTCAATTTGAATTTCAAATAGAAACCTTAGCCGTTGAAATATCAAAAAATAAAATACTGCAGTCTGAAATTGCTAAACAAGCATTTATTTTACGCAATAAGTGCGAGAAATTCCGAAATTATCTCAAGCAGCAACGTATAGCAAGAAGGTTAAAATCAGAGCTTCAGCAACAAAATGAAATTGAGGAGTTATTCGTACATGTCAGTAACAAAAGCGAGTTCAAATGACAAAGTACCTCATGTAGTTATCGAGGGAAAAGCAATGCCATTAACATATAATACCACGGAATTTAGCCATCAAAATATAACAAAAAAAATGGCGAAGCTAGTGAGTGACAAAAATATGATGAATTTGTTCAATCATAAAAGTCAAAATCAACAAAAGGATATATCTATTTTTCTACCGGTAGCCCTTTCTTCTATGCAACAAATATCGCAATTGAGCGACTTAGCGAAAGAACTGATTACCTGGAAAGAAAGCGCATATATTGGTGAAGGCATCCAAACGGCAGATCATGACAAAGAATTAAATATTAAAGAGACCGAGCCGTTAATAAATCACTATCTATTTACGGAGAACAATAATTTAGATATTAACCCATTGGCTCATTTGACGACTATGGACCAAGCCGAAAATGTAGGTGCATTAATCGTAGATAACAATGAGAATATTAAATTACAGAGTAATTCACTTACTGAGGACCAAGTTGAAATTTCTTATAACCTAGTAGCTGATAATAACTTTGATACTAATTTCATTACTAGCACACCTACCGTTGATAATAACTTGCCGATGACGTCGAACATTTCAGCTGAACAGAATATTACTGACGAAGATGAGACTCCATTATATAACACTATGATGGTTGGTTTTCCATTACAGAATATCCCGCAGCGAGCAAAGGGAAAAGTTAGCGATAATTCAGTTCAATACGAAAAAAATAAATTTCAATTAAGTGAAAAGACTCAGCTCAATGTAGAAAGTTCGTTGGCGGAGTTAGCGTCTAAGAATACTTTAAGGCCGACATTAAAACAGTTAAAACCACAGATAAAAACTGAACAACCACATATTGAACATGCAGCAAAAACTGTAATTAAACCCGTAAATCCACAGGAAATTGGTCAAGAGCTATTAAAGCCAATTCATCATCGACCAATTAGTTCATTTGATACCACTTCATTAAATATGTCCCCACGAACAAATAACCGATTGAAAGATGGGGCATTAAAAAATAATTCTTCCCTTCTGGGGCAGCAGTTAGTATCCCATCAGGTGGATGATCAACAGGGTATTAAGCAAGGTATTAAAGATAATAGCGCTCATCATGTTGACGCACAGTTTGAGTTCGTTATTGCTGAAAAGGAGCCCTTTATGCTGCCGGCAGCATCACAGAGGATAACCGCTTTAGATAATAATAAGCAGATTTCATTATCTGAAAAACCTACACACCATTTCTCTAATGAAGCGCAAGCGGCGGCGACATCTTCACAAATTTCATCTGTAGAAGAAATAGATCCTTCTACCAATATCATGGCAACAACATTAAATGAGGCGATGCGACCGTCTGTACCACTACAGGTTGTGCAACAGAAGCAAGAGGTGCATAAAGCGCCAGAACTCATGGAAAATAATCCACTTTTAGGTGAAGACAAACAGCCAAAATCGATGGGGCGTAGTCTCACTTATACCTTTAATCAGTGGCAAAGTAGCCCCTCAGTGACATTTGAATTGGCATCTAAAGGGGAGTTCATTGCTTCGACAGCGAGCCGAGACGTCCAGTTGGCATTGAATGAAAATAAACATTTATTGAACCATGAAAGCAGCGTGCAGATCCGACGTGAAGATGAACGCCAGCAGCAGCGAAACAGACAGCAGCATGACCAACAGCAAGAAGAAGATTAATTATGTTGAAGATTCGACGGCTCAGTTCTCAAGAAAAACAACTTAAAATTTGGCAGCAATGTTACCTAGTTAATGCACAAATAAAGCAAGCTAACCGCAGTATTCGTTATTTCAAATTATCGCTTGTGAGTGAAACACAGAAAATAAACGCATTAGTTGCAGTTGAAAGTTGGTGTCATTATCGTTGGCCTAAACTCGTTCATTATGCATGGAATTTATTATCAACCAATCAGTTATGCGAATTATTTTCCTCTGAATATATCGGAATTACATTTTTCTCTCAGGATTTCCGTTGTGAATCTGTCGAGATAGTTGATGATATGCGTATTAACTACCAGCCTTGGTTAATCGTCAAGGAGACTAACCTTGGGGAAGTATTATTAGCAGAGCCAATTGAAGGCTTAGAAAAAAAACAACAAACGAATCAAATAGTTGGCCATTTAAAATTGCAAGCTGATTGGATATTGGGATATAGCTATATTAGCGCCAAACTTTTGCAAACCATAGAATTACGAGATGTGCTGAGTATCCAACAATTACAGTTAAATATGTCTGTTACAGGACAGACATTAGCACGATATCAAAAGCAAGAAGAAGGACTATTTATGATTGAAGAATTAGTGGCGCCAGAAGATGAAAGTGAATTTGTACTTCCTGAAGAAGATGAAGTGCAAGAAGCTGTACGTCCCTTTAATGTAAAAGATATGAATATTAAATTAACCTTTGTTTTAGGACATACCGATATTACTGTTGATGAGCTTTCAAAGATGGAGCCTGGTTATATTTATTCTATTGGTGAAAATAAAGAACGTGAAGTTAAAGTTTATGCCAACAAACAACTTATAGCAGAAGGGGAACTTATTTATATTGGCAATAGTGATGAGCTAGGGTTAGAAATCACACATATTGTGAGTTTAGGTGATAAAAGAGTTTAATATGCCAACAATACCAGAAGGAATTCCATTATTAGTAATTATCGCCTTTTCAACATTATTGCCATTTATTATTGCTGCGGGCACTTGTTATTTAAAAATCTCGATTGTATTAATTATGGTACGTAATGCGATGGGGGTTCAACAAGTTCCTTCTACTATGGTATTAAATGGTATCGCGTTGCTACTTTCTATTTTCGTGATGATGCCAGTATTACAGGATGTGAATAATCATATGCGGCAAGAGCCGGTTGATTTTAGTAATGCTCAATCAATCGATAATTTTGTTGAGAATGGACTAGGGGGATACAGAGCTTATTTGAAAAAAATATTCAGACCCGCAGTTAGTCACTTTCTTTGAATCAATACAACAAGGCCGAAGCGAAGAGGAAGTGGCGGCTGATGAGGGTGAAGCTACATTATTTTCTTTGTTACCCGCATATGCATTAAGCGAAATTAAATCGGCTTTTGAAATTGGTTTTTATATTTACTTGCCGTTTGTTGTGGTTGATTTGGTTATTTCCAGCATTTTATTGGCGCTGGGTATGATGATGATGAGCCCAGTGACAATTTCGATCCCAGTTAAATTAATTCTATTTGTTGCAATCGATGGGTGGTCGCTGATTTCTAAAGGATTGGTAATGCAATACATTGAATTAGCACAGTATTAAAGCGAATAATACTATGGATCAAATCGTTTATTTAAGTAATAAAACGATGCTATTAATCGTTTTATTATCAGCAATACCCGTGATAGTAGCTACTACTGTGGGGTTATTGGTAGGGTTACTGCAAACCGTCACGCAGCTTCAAGAACAAACATTACCTTTTGGCATAAAACTATTAGCGGTTTTTGGTTCGCTCTTTATGATCTCAGGTTGGTTAGCCGATAAAGTGATGAATTTTGCATTAGAAACTTTAAGTGCAGCGATCCCTGCTATTGGGCTATTCGGATGAACCAGGAAATGCTATCGCTGATGTCCTCACTCTATTTTGTCTTTCAAGAGGGGTTGATAAAAATAGCGTTAGCTTGGCTGAGAATTGCACCAGTGATGTTTTTACTTCCTTTTTTAAGTAATAAACTGCTCAATGGTGGAATTATTAAAAACTGTGTGGTGGCGTATATTGCGTTAGGTTTATGGCCTTTTTTTTCTTCTCATGCCATACAATGGGATGAAATTAACTTCGTTGATGTCTTTATTTATGAAATTTCGATTGGGCTCGTATTAGCATTGATATTAGCTTTACCTTTTATGATAGCTAATGTTATTGGTGAGTTAATCGATGCACAGCGTGGTGAAACGATTAGCAGTATTGTCGACCCGGCGAGTGGTTCAGAAGCATCAGAGCTGGCAGTTTTATTGAGTCATATTACTTGTATGGTGTTTTTAGCTCAGGGAGGCATGTATCAACTCGCTAATATATTTGCACAAAGTTATCAATTATTACCCTTTGCTCATGGATTTACTTCATTTAATAGCCTCCCCTTAGGGGAGTGGTTAAATAAAATGGTTGTTAATGGTGTTGTTTTGACAGCTCCAATATTAGTGACATTATTTATTACAGAGGTCGCTCTAGGGTTATATTCCCGTTTTTGCCCGCAATTAAATGCATTTTCGTTATCTTTGGCAATAAAATCAATCATCGCATTTTGTGTATTTCTGCTTTATTTCCATAATGAAGTTCCTGACATATTAGTGAATATGATTTCAATTTCACCACTACGAGATGTATTTATTTCCTCTTAATTGCTACGAGTATAAATATGGCTGAAAAAACAGAGAAGCCTACCGATAAAAAAATCAAAGACTCAGCAAAGAAAGGACAAAGTTTTAAAAGTAAAGATAGTGTTGCTGCAATTGTGCTAGTAGTTAGTGCATTTGTGATAGAAGGGCTCTCTAGTTTATATGAGCTCGGTGGGTTAATGCGTAAAATATTTTTACATCCAACGGAGATGAAAATTGATGCATTACTTTGGCAATTTTTCACTATCTTTTTAAGCGTTGTTTTACCGGTGTTATTTGCTTGTTTTTTATCTGGTGCGATAATTTCTTTATTACAAAGTCGTTTTAGATTAGCTAGCGAAGCTATTAAACTCGACTTTGCAAAATTAAATCCAATTGCAGGGTTTAAAAAAATATTTTCATTGAATTCATTGAAGGAATTAATTAAGGCTGTCTTGTATTTAATTGTCTTTATTGTATCAACATTAGTCTTTTTTATTGTTTGGCGCAAAGATATTTTTATGCTCTACAGAACGATGATAAATGGAATGATTAGTCAATGGGTTAGTCTGTGTATAACATTTATTGTTGTTTTTCTTGCTGTCGCTCTAATAATTATATTGGTTGACGCAATAGCTGAATTCTTTTTGTATATTAAAAACTTAAAAATGGAAAAGCAAGAGGTCAAAAAGGAATATAAAGATAATGAGGGGGACCCTCATATCAAAAGTGCACGCCGTGGGATGCATCAGGAATTACTGTCGGAAGAGGTTAAGTCAAACGTTCGTAATTCAACATTCGTAATGGCAAACCCAACGCATATTGCATTACTTATTTATTATGACTCGGATATTGCACCATTACCCTTTTTATTCTCTAAAAGTAAAGGTTCGCAAGCAAAAGCAATTGTTAAATACGCGGAACAACAAGGTATTCCTGTTATTAGAGACATAGTCCTAGCAAGGCAAATATGGCGTTCATATAAAAATGACAGTTTTATCGATGAAAGAGGATTAGAGGATGTTATGCAAATAATATCTTGGTTATTCCGTATCGAATTAGTAAAAATGGGAGTTGATATTGATAGCGCATTGGAAAAAATAGGGGAGAATGAATCACATTCACAAAAAAATAACAATCATTAATTAATGATTTATTTGTTACTTGAATCGTTTTTTTAAAGAAAAAACCAAGCCGGTTAATTATGATGCAAACATAAAGTATGTGTTATGCATTGCATATCAACAATAAGGTAAATATATGAATAATGCGGAAACAAACAATTTTCAACAAATGGATATGGAAGAATTACTTGACAATATTACTACTGCATTAATGGATGGTGCCACTTATAAAGATATACACGGTATTCCACAGAGTACGATGGATGGCATTTATTCTTATGCATACGAATTCTATCAACAAGGTAAATTAAAAGAAGCAGAAACTTTTTTTCGATTTTTAAGTATTTATGATTTCTATAATACAGATTATGTCATGGGCCTTGCTGCCGTCTATCAATTAACGAAGCGATATGCGAAAGCAACAGAATTATATGCCTTAGCATTTGTATTGGCTAAAAATGATTACCGCCCACTTTTTCATGCAGGGCAATGTAATTTAATGATGAAAAAAAGTAGTGCAGCGATTCACTGTTTTGAAAGTGTTTTAGAAAGTAGTTCTGATGTGGACTTGCAAAACAAATCGCAAATCTATTTAAGTGCATTAAAGAAGGACTCTAAAATAAGTCCTGATTTAACAGACTCTAATATATAACGAGGTTATCGTATGGTTGATATTACAAATCTTGGCAATAGTGAGCGAATAAAGAATATTCATACCTTTTTACAAGGTAATAACCCATTAAAGCTGAGTGAAGATATTACAAAATCAGTTTTAGATTTAGAGGATGTGAGTAGAGAGTTAGTGTTGGGTGAACAAACAAAACGAATTCAGATAGAAGGCTCACCTCGCTTGGGTAAACCTGTGATGGCAAAGGCTAGGTTAAGTATTCAGTCATCTCCACAAGGCCAAACACTTAATGCAACGGCTTTATTGGTTGAAACATTTGCGACAATACGTCGGTTGTTACATGAAGGCAATATTGGTGAATTAAATAATCGGTTACAGCTTTTAAACCTTGAGTCAACCGCTTTACGAAAGCAAGGGCAGGAGTTACTTGATTCTTTTGCAAATTCTACAGAAGAAGCAGCCAATATTGAAAATCAACGGGGCGAAGCTAAAGACCAATTAGATTTAGGTAAAACTAAATTGGCAAATGCCCTAGATTCACTAAAGGAACATCAATCTCCTGTAGAACGTAACATAAAAGAAATTACGAATACACAGGAAAAATTAAGTGAGTGTGAACAACGACTAGAGCAAATAAATACGTTTGATAAGCCTATTACGGAAGAAATTTATAACGAAGAAGTTAATATTAAAAAGCAAGTGGAAGTACTTTCCAACAAGCTCGATGAGTTAAAAAATAAACGAGATGGTTTAGAAGGTACAACAGGTTTATTGAAGGCTAAGGTTAAAACACTAACTGAAAATGTCGATAAACTTCAAAATAATTATAACGCTCTAATAAATAAAGAATATGATCTTATAAAAATTTCTGGCGATGCTAGCAAAAAACTGGATGCATTTATCAAAACAGCCCCTAGGCCTGTTGAGGTTGATGGTGATAAATGGGAGAACACATTATCGCTTTTAACAATGCTGACGGCTCAGCTTAAAAAAGTCATGAATGAAGACTCTATTCGTAATATGAAAGAGCAAGAAGCAGTGATGATGGAAATCAATGAAGCTTCTCGGAAAAATTCGGATAAAAAAGCAAAAGAGGCTGCGGAATCTGAGCGTAAAGCGGCTGAAGCCAATAAAGCGGCATCTTGTGCCAGTAAAGTTTTTAGTTATGTACTTTTAGCTGTTTCAGTGATTGCCACCGTCGCTTCTTTTGGAACGGCAGCACCGTTAACACTCGCAATAGCCGCTATTGGTATTTCGATGGCGGTTGCAGATATTGTATTGGAAGAAACAGGGCACGGGAGCTTAATGCAGATGCTTGCCAATGAAATTTCTTCAGCAGTAACGGATGTGTTGATCAGCTTTGGTGTCGATGAAGATAAAGCGAAGCAGATTGGTAGCATTGTGGGAATGATTGTTGCTGCGATAGCATTCTTAGCTTTCTCGTTACTTTCTATGGGGTCAATGGTTAAAAATATTGCTAATACCGTTAAAAGTGCGGCCCAACTCTTGCTGAAAAATGCTGGAAGCATACTGAAAAACACCGTCAAATCAATGCCAAAAAGCTTAATGAATGCATTGGGTAACGTTGCAACCAAAACGACAAAAGCAAGTGATTCGGTAGCTGATGGCACTAAAGCCATTAAGCAAGTTGGTGAAACGGCAAAAAACACCAAAAACCCAAGTGTCGCTATGGCCAAATTAGAAGTTTCTGCAAGAGGTATGAATGCAGGGCTTACAGTTGCAAGTGCAGCAACAACAGGGGGATTAAATGTGTATGCAGCATCAATGGGAGAAAAAATGAAAGAGATGCTCGCCGGTATGATGCTAAATAACGCTGCTATCGAAGCGATTACCGAGTTACTTAACCAATTAATTCAAGCTATGTCGAAAAACTATGAGCAGTTTGATGAAATGTTCGTATCAATGCTTAATGGTCTTCAAAAATCGAGCCAAAGTAAAGTCGATATGATGAATACCGCACGCTTTGCGTAAACTAAGGAGTAATTTTAAATGACAGCCATTACGACACAACCCGTAATAGCCAATAAAGCTATTTTTAGTGCTGAAGAACTAGGAAATAAAAAAGAGATATTTGTTTCAACTCATCCAGCGGCTCGACAAGAAATTAATTTAGCAAGTTTGCCACAATTAACATTCGCAGAATTTTCAGATAAGCCGGTATTAAAGTCACCATCGAATGGGGAAATAATGCCAGAACAATTAATGGGCGCCCTATCAGAACTTGATTCAGACGAAATAGAAAAGGCGGCAATACTGTTAAGTGCATGTCCTCCTAAACTTGCTAATGAGTCACATCATATTTTTGAAAATGCAGAACAAAAAGCGATTGGAAGCATTAGCTCCACGAAGATGAGTGAATATATTGGTATTATCAGCAGTGATATTATTGTTGAAATATCAAAACTTATCCGCAAAGTTGCATCCGAAATTAAAATCTCAGACCGCCAATTGAATGCCGCATTTAACATCTTAAGTGGCAAAATGGTGGAGGCAGCCGCCGCATCCACCATTAAAGAAGGAAAAAAGATGATGGAGAGCGCCATGATTAATTTTGGCGTCTCCTTAGGTATCAGTGGCTTAGGTGCTGCATTCCAAGCGAAATCGTTACATACGCAAAATAAATCGATAAACGCTAACTTAAAAGCGGGTGTGAATAATACTAATTCGGGTAATAAGCTCAATGGTCAAGTTACTGAACTAACTGGAAAAAATAACGGAAGTACCGTACTTAAAGGTAAGGACGGTAGTACTATTGAGATGGTTGACCAAGCAACAGCAGGGCAGAAAACGTTAGTTGCGAAAAATATGCAAAATGCAGCAGATAGCACGAAAGCTCATGGCCAAAATCAGCTTAATGATCATAACAATATTGTCACTAAAGAGAGTGTGAAACGTGGTGTAGCAGAGCAAGGGGCTCGTTTATCCGATAGTGCAGGAAATATGGCAGGATCGGCATCACAAGCTGGAGCTAAAGCGGAAAGTGCTAGCGCGATGATAGAACAGGAAACGTCATCAGCAGCACGTAAAGTCTCTGAAAATGCAGAGAAAACAATGAGTGAAAGTACGGAATTGTTGAAGAAAATGAATGAAGCTTTAAGGGATATTTGTGATTCTAAAACACGTACATCCCAATCTGCAATACGAGGGTAATAATGAGTACAACATCATTGAACCTGTTGGCAAATATTCAGCTTTCGCGCGTAAATAATGTCGGTTTAATTGATAATAATCCTTCCCCTATCGGGGAAGGTGTTGCGATTGATCCTAATTTGGATATCTATCAACAAGTCGTCAGTTATTATGAGCAATTATGTGATGAAATAGCCAAGCCTATAGAACGAACTAATATTGTTTTTGAGCAGCTAAACGATATTTCTGAACAGGCAAATGCTTTAATCCGAGAATTGAAAATATCAGGGGACAACACCTCTAGAGTATTAATAAAGTTATCTGACGAGTTCGCGACATTACCCGATGGTGCGGCAGCGTATTCATCACGGTCGCGGTCGATTGAAGATGGACGAAGCCATATTGGTCAGGTTGAAAAAATAATAAAAAATATTAATAGTGGCTATCAAAAAGATTTTGGAAACATAATAAAATCATCCACAAAATATATGCAGGATGTTAATACCGCTCTCGGGGTCATGTATTCAATCCGGTGATTAACCTGTAATATAGGGTAATTTATCGGAGAATATTCATGGCTAAAGTCGATGTAAGGTGCCCATTTTGTCAACAAACTCCCTCAGTGAAAAAACATGGCCTAGGGAGCACTGGTCATCAACGTTATCGCTGCCAAAATTGCTGCCGAAGCTTCCAACTCGATTATAAATATCGTGCTTGCCAACCCGGAACTAAAGATAAAATTATCGACCTCACGATGAATAATGCCGGTATTCGTGATACTGCTAGGGCCCTTCATATCAGCATTAATGCGGTTGTTCGTACTTTAAAAAACTCTCGCCGAAGCAGGTAACTTCTTTACCTCTTGATAATTTGCAGATTGAACTCCTTTGCGAAGTTGATGAACAGTGGTCTTTTGTGGCTAATAAGAAACAACAACGCTGGCTTTGGTATGCCTGGGAACCTCGCCTAAAACGGATTATTGCTCATACATTTGGTCGTCGAAACAAGAGAACTCTTCGTCAGTTACTGGCTTTACTGTCTAGGTTTAATGTGGCTTTTTGGTGCACGGATAAGTTCAGTGCTTATGAGATATTGCCTAAACAAAAACACGTAGCAAGTAAGTTTTATACCCAACGAATAGAAAGAGAGAATTTGAATTTAAGAAATCGCTTAAAGCGTCTTAACCGTAAGACGTTAGGTTACTCGAAGTCGCCTGAAATGCATGATAAAATCATCGGCACATTCATCGAGCGGGAGCATTACCTATTGTGATGATCTCTATATTGAATACACGACCGCTCTCGGTAAAATATCCGAATATATTAAAGCAGGGGATGATGGGAAAATAAAATTTCAGCGCGTCAAGTTATTAGATAGACTCGATGAACTTTTTAACAAATATACAGATCATAAAGAAGTAAGACTAAATGAGCTAAAAAAAGGTAAACCTCTGACGACAGATGCTGATGATGATAATAGAGATTACTACAAGAATTGGTCTGAATCTGACAGTAGTGCTGAAAAAATATATGAAATGGATTATAGTGATTCAGCGTTTAATTTTTGGAAAAAAAAGCTTGATGGCCAAGGCTTTCGTGTAGACATAAGAGGAGAATACGGTCAGAGAGTTATTCGTATTTACCCAGACATTACGCCACTCAAGGAAATTATGAAGTCGATTTATGATGTTGAGGATACGACAAACGGCTGGAAAACTGCAGGCGTGGAATTAATGGCTCAGACTGTGCAAAGCCTGCAAACGGCAATTGATGCTCAAAAAAATGCAGTTAATAGTTCTGTTTCTCGATTATTAGAGACTTTTCGCCAAGATAATAGTCACTTTGATACATTAACTCAGTTATTGATAAAATTAATTCAAGAACTAAACCAATATAATAGCGGTTTAGTTAATATTTAACATGTATAAAAGAAATTAATAATCGTTTATTATAAGGATAACTTATGATGTCAATGTCATCCATTCACAGCCCGTGTAAGACTAGCATTAATAATATTAACCATAATCAAAAAATTAGCAGTGGGTTTTCTAATCAACTAAATAAAATTATCCCCTCGGGAACAGAAAGTTTATTACCTAAGAATAATATTAAAAATGAAATTAATATCTCTGGCGATGTTAATGAATTACATGCGAGTAACCATCAACAACAAATAGAAGAAATTACACAACTACTTAGTTCTTCTGATCGTTATATTACTTATGAGATGGTCGAGAAGGCATTAAATGCTGGGGGGCATGGCTGTACTTTACAGCAGGAGATAAACCATAGACCTGAAAGTGCATTGGTAGTATTGACGTTATTTGAGCCTCAAGAAATACCACGAGCATTACTTTCTGCAGCGACAGAGTTAGTTAAGAGTATAAGTACAACAAATTTAAGTAAAGATAAAAATGTTAAAGATATTTTAAATAGTCAACAGGAAAAGGTAGATACGCAACTCGCTAATTTTTTATTAACTAAAGGGAATAATGACTTGGTAACACGTTATCAAGAGAAGTATGTTTCCCCGGCAATTAAACACCAATTAACTGCATATTTCCCTGATAATGAAATTCAAAGCCACTCAGTAGATAAGTTTTTAGTCACAGAAGCAAATGAACAGCTAGACAGTGATATTTCTAAATTAATAATGGAATATAATAAAGTTCCTGCTAATCAGTATGGCGATAAGTATCAGCAATTAAATAATATATTTCGTAGCATAGAGAAAAAAATAGGCATCATTATGCCGTTAAAAGTCAAAATGAATTTAACGGCATCTGTGAAACAGGAAAGCTCTGACAATAAATTACCAAGTGATGAGGTTGATGGTTTAACTCGTCAATTAGTAGCGAACCCGTCTAGAACGGTTGCAAATAGTTATAATACAACAACTATAATAAATAATTACGCTAGCTTACCATTGAGTGAGAATGCTGAGCAGGTTTCTTATCAAGGAGCTGATGTTAGTACAGAACAAGAGCACCCTTCATCAAATACACATGAAAATGATAAGCCATTTGATATTAATGAACCTTTATTACAAAGAAACGTAACATCACCACAAAGGGGATTGAATACAAGAGAAACAGAGCCTGCGCCAGATTACGATTTCCTTAATAGCGACGCTCAAAATGACCAAAAGGTTGAAATAATTAAATCGAATGTTCATCTAGAAAGCCTTAACGGGGAGCCTTTATCTGTTGAGGAAGAAGACGCCATGAAATCGATTGAAGAGCGGTTTAAATCCTCGGTTAAATTAGCCAGTAAAAGTAACCAACCAATGGATATTAAACCTAAGTTTGGTAGCCATTACGGCAGTTACTTAATAGATAAAAAAGTCCCTGAGGGTGTGAAACTGACTAATAACAGAGAACTTGTGCAGGAGAAATCAACCAAACCGGCAGAGACAGATTCGTTTTTGTCCATTAAAAATGCCTCTCACTATAGAACATCTTATATTGATGGCAATGCTAAAGTTGTATTGTCTGCAGAAGGGTTAATGACACGTAATTTAAATGAAAAATTAGATTATGCTAAGCAGTCTTAAGGTGAATAAAATGAACTCATCGACAGAAATTCACTGGCAGTGGTTATTTGAGCAAATTCAGCAGATTCGAACCTATTCTGGTATTACAAATGATTTTACGCTTGATTCGACATTAATCGCAGATGTACATATTGATTCTTTAGAAATGTTAGAGTTAATAACGGCTATCGAACAGTATACAGGGCAACCAATTAACGATGAAGTTTGGATGAAATGGTATAAGTTGAGTGATATTGTCGAGTATCTATTGAGTGTCAAATAAACAGATAAAGCCACGGTATTTATTCGAACGTGGCTTTTATTTTTAAGCTTTTTTATTTATTTCCTATCGAATTATTGCCATCACATAAAATTCATATTTTTGTCATCAAGTGATAACGCTCACAAAATAGCATACCCTCGTTTGCTTAATTCTACGCGCGTAGACTATCCTTTACGTAAATAAAAAACGCCAGTTAGATTTTTTGATTAATAGGCTTTGCGCCAACACCAAGGGTTTATAACTATGGCTACACAATTAAATATCGAGGCGAATCAACAAGCCGCGCAAGAGCGGTTAAGTACGCCAGAAGGAAAAAAAGATTTCCGGCGGGCGATTTTCTCTTGTTGGTTAGGCACAACCATGGAATATGCGGATTTTGCTCTCTATGGTTTAGCGGCAGGTATTATTTTCGGTGACGTTTTCTTCCCTGATGCAACGCCTATTATGGCGCTGTTATCCAGTTTTGCCGCCTATTCCGTTGGGTTTATCGCCCGTCCAATTGGTGCATTATTTTTTGGTTGGTTAGGTGATAAACATGGCCGAAAAATGGTCATGGTGATCACGATTGCATTGATGGGGTTATCTACCACCCTTATTGGTGCGATACCCAGCCACGCACAGATTGGTGTTTGGGCGCCCGTTTGTTTGGTGATCCTACGGTTTGCCCAAGGCTTAGGTGCAGGAGCTGAGCTATCCGGTGGAACTGTGATGCTAGGCGAATACGCCCCCGTAAAACGTCGCGGTTTAGTTTCATCAATCATTGCATTAGGCTCCAACAGTGGAACATTACTGGCCTCAATGATTTGGCTGATAGTTTTACAATTGGACAAAGAAAGCCTGATGTCGTGGGGGATGGCGTATTCCCTTCCTTGGCAGTATTTTAATCGCCTTGGCGGCGTTATTTATTCGTCAGCATATGCGAGAAACACCTGTTTTTGAAAGGCAAAAAGAGCAGCTTGCTGAAGAACGTCGCCTTGCATTGGAATCTGATACCGTGGCTCATCCTGTTGATAACCGTTCATTTTGGCAAAAAACGCGTGCGTTTTGGACCATGGTCGGGTTACGTATCGGCGAAAACGGCCCATCTTATCTCGCCCAAGGCTTTATCATCGGTTATGTCACCAAAATATTGTTGGTGGATAAATCTGTGCCAACAACGGCGGTTTTAATTGCTTCAATCCTTGGTTTTGCCATCATTCCATTTGCAGGGTGGTTATCCGATAGATTTGGGCGCCGTATTGTTTATCGTTGGTTCTGTTTCCTATTGATGCTGTATGCCGTACCCGCGTTTATGTTATTAGACTCTCGCGAACCGATGATCGTTATCCCGACGATTGTGGTTGGAATGGGGTTAGCATCACTGGGCATTTTCGGGGTACAAGCGGCTTGGGGCGTAGAATTATTTGGCGTGCGTAATCGCTATACTAAAATGGCCTTTGCTAAAGAGCTCGGCTCTATTTTATCCGGTGGTACAGCTCCATTAGTGGCATCTGCACTGTTGTCTTGGACAGGTCAGTGGTGGCCAATTGCCGTCTATTTTATTGGAATGGCTGGCATTGGTTTGGTGACCACATTCTTTGCACCAGAAACCCGAGGTCGTGACTTAAACCTGCCTGAAGATGCGATATAAGTGAGCATGGTTGTATATAAAAATCAGAGTGGCTGCTATTCTTTGGCAACGTCATGTTGGAAAAAGGAACTGCTGAGTGTCTGATACGAATGACCGTAAAGTGACGCGGGTAGATGTTGCCCGCGAAGCCGGAACCTCGGTTGCGGTAGTCAGTTATGTAATTAATAATGGCCCTCGTCCTGTTGCAGAGGCAACACGGCAAAAGGTGTTAGCAGCAATCAAAAAAACGGGGTATCGGCCAAATGGTATTGCAAAAGCCCTAGCGTCGGGTAGCACTCAAACCTATGGGCTAGTGATCCCCGATATCTCTAACCCGTTTTTAGCCTCTATTGCGCATGCCTTGCAGCGAGAAGCGTTTAAATATGGGCATGTTTTGTTGCTGGGTGATGCGGGAGATTCACGAGTTCGTGAAAAAGAGCTGATTAATAACCTGTTGTTAAGGCAAGTTGAAGGCCTCATTTATACCAGTGTTGACCGGCATCCCTATGTTGATTTAATTCAGTCATCAGGCACGCCTTGTGTGATGCTTGATAGGATTGAAGCCACAGAAGGGATCAGTACCATTCAAGTGAATGAGAAGCTCGCAGCCTATAAAATTACTCGTCATCTCATTAAGCATGGCTATCAAAATATTGGCATTATTTGCGGCCCAAATGAAATGCTCAATACCCAAGACCGCTTAAATGGTTGGAAAGCTGCACTCACAGAAGCTGACTTAACGATACAACAAAAATGGATTTTATCAGGGGAATATACCCGCGTTTGGGGCTACCAGGCTATCTATCAGATGCGGGAAGAGGGGTTCCCTGAAGCTATTTTTGCCACGAATGAATTGCAAGCTTTTGGCTGTTTAAAAGCCTTAGCAGAATTAAAATTACGCGTACCGGAAGACATTGCACTGGTGTGTTTTAACGGTACAGTGCAATCAGAATATACCGTTCCAACTCTCACAACTGTTCGCCAGCCTGTTGATAAAATAGCGCAAAAAGCGATACACATCCTACAAAATTGGCCGCAAAAAGAAGCCATCTGTGAAGTGGAATTTGAATTACAAATCGGGCACTCATGCGGGTGCTGATTATTTATTGTTTCAGGGAAATTTATGCGAGTGATTATAGATTGCGACCCCGGTAATGGGGTCGTTGGTGCGAATGTTGATGATGGCCTAGCACTTGCGCTGGCTATCGCTGCACCTGAAATCAAATTGGAAATGATCACCACTGTTTCGGGTAATACACCTAGCGAAATTGGCTTTGACGTTGCCAGCCATTTAGTTCATTCACTGGGTGAAAATATTCCTGTTTATCGTGGTGCATCGTCAGCCTTGGTTGAAACTAGCGCGCCATGGCGTGAACTACTCGATAACGGCGCTGAACGAGCGCAACTTACGCACCTATGGGACGGTCTTCCCCGCATACCTAGTTTACCGAAGTCTATCCCAGAAGCCGCGTTACGTATTGGCGAGTTAGTTTGCCAGAACCCAAAACAAATCACGATTATTGCCATTGGCCCATTAACTAATATCGCAATAGCAATGCAGCTGTTTCCTGACATGGCTCAAAACGTGGCAGAGATAGTGATCATGGGGGCGGTTTTTAACGTGCCGGGGTACTTGAAAGACACTAATTTTGGTATCGACCCTGAAGCAGCCTATGCGGTGCTTAATAGTGGGGCAAACCTGACTTTAGTACCGATGGATGTTACGGTACAAACGCAAATGGTGCATGAGGATCTCGATAAGCTTGCACAAATTGATACACCACTGAGCCATTTTCTTGTGGCAACAATGCGACCGTGGATGGACTATTCACGTGCGACACGTCATTTAGCAGGGTGTTGGATACATGATGTGTTAACCGTTGCATGGCTATTGGATAAGAGTTTGGTGACTTATGATAAAAAGCATGTAGGTATTGAGCTACAGGGAGCGCTGCGCGGCAAAAGCTTTTGCTATGACGCACTGCGCCTACGGGTCGGAGTTCCTGAACCAAAAACAAAGCCAATTACTGTACTGCAATCCGTAGATAACTCAGGTTTATTAGATTTAATCTTTAATACGCTCAAACTGAAAAAATAACGTGGCAAGAATAGCGCCTATAGGCGCTATTCTTTTATCACTATGAAGCAGACTTCGGCATCATTCCGTGGGCTAAATGGCCTTTATGAAAAGTCGCGAACCTTGGGGAAATCCGTGCGACTGCCTCAGCAGAACAAGATGCATCAAGTAGCACAAAGCTGGCGTCATCCCCTTTAGCTGGCCACACTTGTTGGCCTTTTTCATCTAGTGGTAAAATATTGCCTGTTGCGATGGCCAGTGAGCGGGACAGCGATAACTCATCAGGGCGAGTGTAGAGCTGCGCGTACAAATTGGCTTTTTCTAGCATGTCACCTAGGCCAAAGGGCGACCAATGGTCAATCACGCTATCCGTTCCGGTCATCACAAATACCCCATTTTTATTTAGGGTTTTCAGTGGCATATGCAGTGTGCCAATCGGGACGGTTGAGGCGATAGTGATTTGCTGCTCAGCCAATTGTTTCGCTGTTTTCTCTGCTTGTTCAGGGGTGAGTGTTGCCAATGCAAAGGCGTGGCTGATGGTCACTTTACCGCGCAAACTGCGGTTTTCATCTACCGTTTTAATCATATAATCGATAGCGGCAACGCCTGCGGGACTTGTTTCATGTAGATGAATATCCACGCCTTTATTGTAGTCCAACGCAATTTGGAACATCGAATCGAGAGACTTTTCCATCGCGCTATCTACATTGGTTGGGTCTAAACCACCAACGTAATGAGCGCCTGCTTGCATGGCTTCACGCATTAAACCTTCTGACTTGGAATGTAGTAAACCATGTTGTGGAAAGGCGACGATTTCGCAAGTTAGGTCTTGTGGGTGTTCTCCAAGCACTTTTTGTAAGGCTTCTAAATTTTTCAAACCGGAAACGGGTTCGATATTACAATGGCTACGAGCAATCGTTGATCCTTGGGATTGGATCAGCGCGATCAATGCATTTGCTCTTTCTTCCGTGAAAGGCTGTAATTCAGGTAGCAATTTTTGCTCTAACGCGATCATATCCATAATCGTTTTACCTTCACGTGACTGTGGCGCCTGCCATGGCCCACCATAGAAGGTTTTATCGAGGTGGATATGCATGTCGCGAAAGGCCGGTAGCATGAGTTTGCCTTGCGCACTATAGGCATTCAATGTGCCATCTGCATGTTGTTTATTGGGTAAAACGGCTGCAATTTTACCGTCGCGGATTTCTACGGTATGTAAGGCGGTTTGGGTGCCGACGACCGTCGAATCATGGTAATTAAAGCCCGTTTCGAGTAACACGTCATCAAGGTAATAATGTTTATCCGTGATACTGGATTGGCCTGCTGTTTGGCTAGCTTGGCTCTGGGCGGAGGCAAAGCCCGATACCGCACCAAATAAAGTGCAAGCGGCAGCCACTTTAGCACTGGTGGAAAGGAACTCTCTTCTGCCGGATGATTTTTCTGCTTTCATAGAAACTCCTAGTGATATCCATTTACTGCCGAATTTCCTGTTTTTAAGCGATACTTATCCACCCAGATCGTCATCAAACGATCTGAGGGATACTGCAGTTTGCGACGAACAAAAAATTCGCATGATCCAGATTATAGAAACTTACCCTTGAACAATATGGGTTCCGGTTTCACCGCGTAAAGCTTCTGGTAGTTTTTCAGGGGTGGTGATGATCACTCGTTTACCACCGTTGGCAATAAACGATAGGCTGGCTTCAATCTTCGGTAACATACTACCTGCTGGGAAATGGCCTTCTTCCATGTAGCGTTGCATGTCGCTGGTGGTGGTTTCGCCAAGTGCTTTTTGTTCAGGTTTGCCGAAGTGAATGCATACTTTTTCGACACCTGTGGTGATAATTAAAATATCGGCATTGAGCTCTTTCGCCAACAAGGTTGTTGATAGGTCTTTATCAATCACCGCATCAACACTTTTGTAGCCACCATTGCCGTTATCAATGACTGGAATACCGCCGCCACCTGCGGCAACCACCACATAATTGTGTTCTGTTAAAGTGCGGATTGCTTGTGATTCAATCACACGTTTTGGTTCGGGGGAGGCCACCACACGGCGGTAACCGCGACCAGAGTCTTCAACAAAATGCCAGTTTGGGTTTTCTTGCTGTAATTGCTGAGCTTGTTGCTCAGTAAAAAATGCCCCAATCGGCTTGGTTGGCGCGCTAAAGTTTGGGTCGTTTTTATCGACTTCAACTTGTGTCACTACTGTAATTGCTTGGCGGTTATGGCGTTTTGCTAAGACGTTAGTCAAAGCTTGTTGAACTAAATAGCCAATTCCGCCTTGAGTATCTGCCACACAGTTAGCCAGCGGTGTTAAAGGTAAACCTTCGGTTTCGTGTGCAATTTCTGCACGGCGCAAATCTAATCCAACTTGAGGTCCATTTCCATGGGTCAAAACAATGTTGTAATTACCTTCAAGCATGTCACTAATATGATGTGCGACTTCTTGAACGGCTTTTTCTTGAGCTTCGATAGACTGGCTGTTGTTATCTTTGATAATACTGTTGCCCCCGATGGCAACAACCACGAGTTCTTTCATTGTTAATGTTTCCTGAGACAGAGATTTAGCTGATAGTAGGTGTACAGCGCACACCTACTATAAAAGGTTGGCTTAGTTACACTGACTTACTGAGTTTCTCAGATTTTTCAGCTTGTTGTTCTTCCACCGATTTCCGGCTATCTAAAAAGTGTTTGAGTACAAATAAAGCTGCCATCATGAGGTATGCGTAAACAAACATCAAGGTTGAACCAGTAGCAATTCCGACCGCTGGGGAGTGAATAATTCCGAAGAATACTAATATTGCTCCCGCTGCAGCAGCAATGGCTCCACGCAGTGGTTGGTTGAGGATAGCAAAGATAGCAATACAGCCCCATAACATACTGGCTAACGGCGCACCGTTACCTAAATGAACTAGACCTTGGTAATAAACACCTTTGTGTAGCAAGGTTTCAACACCAATTGCACTCGCAGAGGTGCCCGCCGCGCCCATGACACTATTAACCATCGTCAATGCCCAGTTAGCAATCCATGGGAATAGACAGATAAAGATAACGGGAACTTCAATTTTTGGCGTTTCTCGCACAACTTGGTTGGCGGTGACGACCCCGATAAACACCAGTATTGGCACGATAGCGGTCATTGGAATGATAGCTAACATAAAGGCACCGATACCGAATAATGGGACGATAAACATAGTGATACCGGATGCTAGGGTATAACCTACGCTAGCGCCCATGGCTTTCCAACCCGCATGGCCGACATAAACAGTGACAGGGAATGGGTTACCCATAAAACAGCCAACTGTAGACGATAAACCGTTAGCTAACATAACCTTACGAGTATTATATTCATCACCTGCAGCATGCGCACTTTCAATATTTTCAAGGTCGAAGATATAGTTTGCTAAGCCAAGTGGTACCGCAGACGCTAAGTAAGGCAGAGCGTGTGGCAGGCCTTGGAAGAAGCTATCAATATGTATGCCCGGCGGGTTGAAACCAAATGACGCCATTGAGTCTTTGATTGCTTCCGCACTTTGCAAGCCAGAAACCCATGCCAATACCGTACCGGCAATTAGCAGCAATAAGCCAGTTGGGATGCGAGCAAAAATCGGTTTTTTACCAAACCAGTTAATGAAAATTAATAACAGCACAATGAATGAAACCGTTGGTGCTTCAAACGCTTGCAGCATCGGGTTCA
The DNA here is from genome assembly GCA_900455085.1 of Providencia rettgeri. Classification (NCBI taxonomy): domain Bacteria; kingdom Pseudomonadati; phylum Pseudomonadota; class Gammaproteobacteria; order Enterobacterales; family Morganellaceae; genus Providencia; species Providencia rettgeri. The sequence goes on from UGTZ01000001.1 coordinate 170,181, forward strand.
TCGCTAGTAACAGTAATCCTAAACCTGACAAACAGGATAACAGTACGGTGCGTGGGATCATCTTACGGATGGTTTCACCTAAGAAAGAACCACCGACGAGGATCATCGACTCAACAAAACACCAAACTAGCGCAATTTGGATCGCAAATTCAGCATTCTGTGTTGTTTGGTAGACAGGCATGATGACTAAGAATGTCACCGTAAAGATAGAAGGCGCACTGGGCCCTGATGGTAAAGCGGTGACATCATTGCGTCCAGTTTGCTTTATCATTTGCTGGCCAAAGTAAGCATAGCTTACGCTGGCAAGTAAAACAGCGAAACCAAAGGCAGGAGCGATACGGCCGTAAACAATTTCTGATGGGATGCCGACAACGAAAATCAAGAGGCCCATCATGGTGAGTAGGTTGGTTAGGTTATTGGTCATTAAGCCGAAGTAGGCGGCCAAATCCCCACGTTTCCATTTGATATTTAGTATATTCATAAAATACTCCCATACCCGTCATACTTTGAACCGCAGCGTTGTTGGCTGCGTTCATTCACCCTAGTCACATACTTGTGTATGCTCCTAGGGACTCATTTACTTGCCGCCTAGCTGCAATTCAAATTATTTAGGGTATACCCCTACATTTTGAGTTACAGCACTGTTTTTCAAATAAAATTAATCAGGGTTCACGTTTTATTTTTATTGCCCAACCGGAGTTGGGCGTCTTTTTTATGATTGAAAACTAAGCATATTTCTGTGCGTAGGCCAACATGGCTTTTTCAAAGCAATCAAACGGCGGGTGAACAATACCTGCCCCAATCATACCGATGCCCGCATCTTTATGGGCAATGGCTGTGTTGATAACAGGTAAAATACCACTGGCTGAAACCTTCGTAATATCAATAGCTGTAGGGATACCCATAAAGCCCAGTAATGGAATAGTCACGTTCGGGTTCTCACCTAAGGTGATTTCACGCATTTGGCGAGAGAAATCGACCGCTTCTTCTACCGTACCGCCAACAAGTGCCACAATAGCTGGCGCTGTTGCCATAGCAAAACCGCCAATACCGTAGGTTTCTGTGATTGCGGAGTCACCGATATCTAAACCAGAGTCTTCAGGTTTGTAGCCTGCAAACATTGGGCCGATAACTTGCTGAGAAGGCCCTGTGAACCATTGACCTGGTAGTCCACTAATGCGTAAACCAAATTCATAGCCATTACGCGCCATGGTCGTGACAACCGTGCTGTATTCGATACCGTGAGCCGCATCCATTGATGCTTTACACATCGCCATCCACGTTGGGCCGGAGAAGTAATCGCTGCTTGCAACAAAATCAAATACTTCTTTTTGCTGGGCGACAGAGAAATCAGTTTGAATGATCCCCGTTGTAAGCGCTTGGATAAGTAAGGTTGTTCCTGCATTGTTGCGGTTATGGCACTCATCGCCCATATGCAGTGCTTGAGCAAGCATCAAACGCAGGTCGATTTCACCAACGATTTTCATTGCGTCGCGCAGCATTGGGCCTAATACATCACGCATCCAATTTAAACGGTCTATTACACTTTGGTCGTTGGCACCCATGCGCAGGATTTTCGCCATTTGCTCACTGAGGTTAGTGAATGCACGGTTGCCATAGGTTTTATTTTCAACGATATGCATAAACATCGATGCTGAAGTGACACCAGCCATCGAACCTACACAATCGTGTTCATGGCAAGGGGAGAAAATGATATCCCCCGAGGCCGCAACACGTTCTGCATCGGCTAAGTCTTTCGCTAAGCCTTCAAAAACCAGCGCTCCCGTCACCGCACCTTTCATAGCGCCACACATATCTTTCCAATCAACCGGTGGGCCTGCGTGTAGGATAGTATTTTTGGTCATGCCCGGAACCACATTAATCGCTTGGTCGTAACCGATTAACACAGGTTGAGATTGAATAATACGCTCAAGGGCTTGGGCGTTAGCCGCCGCAATTTTTTCTTGTAGTGCGGCATTACCTTCAATTTGGTCAAGGGCGCGAATAACCGCAACGTTGCCTTGTCCTGGAGGTGTCCAGTTTAAGTGCGTGACCGGAACATGTTGTTTTTTCAGGTCATCACTGAACATTTCGATGCCAACGTTGATGACATTTAATGGCTGCTTAAATAATGAAGTCATTATGCTTTCTCCCCTTTCCATACAAACTCACGCCCTAATAAACCGGTATTGGTGCTGCTACTTGCCCAGATGACTCCGGCATCTGTTAGCATTTTGACTTGCGCATCCATCGATGGGGTGTCTTGGTCAGTGCCCAGCACATAGCCTAAAATTTCTAATTCACGACCATCTTGTTTGGCGATGTTCTTCGCTTCTTTAATCGCGTCAATCATCACGCCCACAGGGTCTTCATGAGAACCAAAGCCTAAAACGAAGTCCATCATAATGACGCCCACTTCAGGGTCGCGAGCTTCTTGCAGTAAACGTTCAATACGGTTAGTTGGGTCGATCATTGGGTGCGGTTTACCGTTGGTAAAGTCGTCATCACCAAAATCGAGGAAGGTGTGTGCAATACTTTTATTGAGGTTTTTTAAGCGATAGTCAGGATTTGGCTGAATATTGCTGTAAACATCATCGTATTTTTCCAGCGCGGCAAACATGGCTTCGTCACATAATGTGCCGCCGCAGAATAAGCCTCGAATGTATTTCTGCTCAGGCTTCAGTTTTGCTCTGACTTCATCAATTAGCGGTAAATTGAGCGGGTGTAAATCTAAATCTTCTTTGCGAATACCGGTTAATAGAACGGCTTTCAGAGCCGCTTCTTTGGTGCTTTGGGCGAAGGTTAAACCCGGTTTGTCTTCTGGTAGTGGTTGGCTACCTAAGAAACACACAACAACAGGTTTATGGCATTTTTCCGCTTGCTCTAGCACTTTTTTGGCTACGCTAGGGGCTGGTGGCTTAGAAATCAGTGCGATAACTTGGGTTTCATCATCGGCATCGAGCATTTTTAGGGCATCAATCATCATGATACCGCCAATTTTTTCGCTTAAATCGCGACCACCAGTACCAATTAATTGAGAAACACCTGCGCCAAATTCGTGAATACGGACGCTGAGCTCTTGGCTACCCGTACCGGATGCACCGATGATACCAATGCTGCCACGGCGTACATCGTTACCAAAGCACAGCGCAGTTCCGTTGATAATGGCCGTTCCGCAGTCTGGGCCCATCATCAGCAAGCCTTTTTTGCTAGCCAGCTGTTTGAGCGCGAGTTCATCTTCAATGGAGACGTTATCAGAAAACAGCATAACATTGAGGTCATTTTCTAAGGCAATGCGCGCTTCACGGGCAGCAAACTGACCGTTCACTGAAATGACGGCAAGGTTGGCATCTGGGATATGTGTTTTCGCTGAATTAATAGTGGCGTATTTAGCTTCATGCTGCCCGCCACCTTGGTTTTTCTTATTAAATAACTCTTCGATAGCAATTAATGTGGCTTCGTTGGCATCATCGCTTGGGCCTTTAATGACAATCATTAAATCGCCATTTTTGGCTTCTTCTAATTCAGGTGTTAGTAACCCTAAATTACGTAAAACGCCTTTGTTCATCTCTGTTGCCATCGCGACAAACGCTTGTTCGACATTGTCGAGTTGATTGGCTTTTGTCGAAATAGACATCAGTGATACGGAATCAAAATAGGTATTCTTTTTTATGACAACTTTAGTCGACATAGTTTTCTCCGAAATAATGGGTGATATACAGGGCATCTCGCAAGCCAAATAGCATGTCGCTGCCAGAACTCGACCCGATATTTAAAATCTCTAAAAATTGTGGATAAATATTGGTTTCTTTCGCATCAACTAATGATTGAATTAATTGCTGCATATTTTCGCGATATTCTCGGTTTAACGCTTTTTCTAATGTGATGGCACTGATTGGTGTCGTCTGGCTTAAGCTTTGGGTTATTCCCTTAAAAAATTCAGGGTAAAAAATGGCAACCGGATGACCGATTAATAATAAAAATGCCATTAACCCAACTAAGTAATCATCTCCTGAAGGAGTTAGCCCGATACCCAATCCAACAAACTGGCGGATCACATAAACAATATTTTCTTTATTTTTCTTAATTATTGATTCAATCAATTCAGAGCGTAATTGAACCAATTGCTTCGTCATCGAGAGATAAAAAAAGTTATCCCCCTGATATTTAAATAGAGAGCTTTTATTTTCAGTTAAGATTAAATCCAAACGATTTATTTGCTTTTCGATATATAATAAATAATTTGAATTTTTCAGTTTGTTATCGCTAAAGTTGATAACAGGTTGCCGCCATTCTTTACATAAAGAAAATGATAATAAATAATTATCACCAATCAATATTTCTTTATTTAATAAATTAATGGGCTCTCCTTTTTTAATATTGAAAAGAGAAAAATTTTTATTTATTAATCGGCAACTATTTGGAGCATTATCTAATTGAGAACAAAGTAATGTATAAAGTGCATTATCAATAGAAAAGTTAATGGCTTTATTAAATACTTGTTCTATCGTTCCTTGGGGTGAGGGCTGATGCAACAGATTGAGAAATTGTGTATCAGCCGTTAGCCCGTATAACCTTTGCCGATGAGATATGGATGCGTTCACATGCCTCCTTATCCTATTTAGAGTCTATGATTTCGCTATGCTCCTGCTGCAATCAGTAACTCAGCAATCTCGCTGTAGCCTTTTTCATGTGCTAACTCTAATGGTTTTTTACCATATTTATCCGTCATATGAGGGTTCGCACCGTGGTCTAATAGTAATTTAACGATTTGCTGCTGTTTTTCGCCCCCATCGTTGAGTACGATAGCTTCTAATAGTGGGGTCCAACCAACAAAGTTGGTGTGATTGACATTAATATCGGTTTTTTCAAGTAGTTCGCGAACAATTTCCACGTGGCCTTTTTCACTGGCCGGTGTAATTCCCACACCACCAAAACGGGTTAATAAGTCTAAATTGGGTTTTGCAGGTAAGACAATGCGTAATAAGGTTAAGTCGTTATTAAGACAGCTTAATAAAAAAGGGTTAAAACAGGTTTGGTCTTGTTTATTAATATCTGCCCCTGCATTAATCAGAAAAGAAACACATTCATAATGTTTATTCAGGCTAGCATTGACGATAGCAGTGCGACCTTGACGGTTGGTGGTATTAATATCCACACCTTTTTCAAGGCAACTTTTTAATAACTCTAATTGCCCTTGTTCAGCTGCGGTTAAAAAATCGTGAGCGAGAGTACTGGCTGTCATCATTTCCCCTTAGGTTGGTTTATTGCTATCACCAACATAGATAAAGACAATTTAAAGATTATTTATGATGGTTAGAGCATAGCAATTGTTATTAATAAAAAGAATCCATTTAAATTTAATTCATCAATGAGGCATTTGATTGTTGAATTTAATTCAATAATCTGGCTTTTTTGTGCGTGCGAGCATTCTTTTTTAGCGTTTTTTGATGATTTATGGCTATTTTGTGGTCCAAATTGTGTGATTTTTTTGTTAATTAAAATCGAAAATCATGATTTACTCAGTTCTGTGATAGACATCAAATTGGAAGTTTTTAATTTGTTAAATTTGTAATTTTATTGTTCGTGTCTGTATCGAATGTTAATACTTGGTTTGCCTATTTAATTCAATAATATTAGGTATTTCGAATATTAATAGTGACTTTAAAGGTAGGGTTTTTACTTGGGGAAAATGCATATCAAATTTAATCTATTCCAGTTGTTAATAATTCTGTTAAGCTATAAAAATATGCTCGAAAAATAATCTGATTTTTATGTTATTGAATTTTATTCACATAAAAACATGATTTGTATAAATTTTAAACATTTTTGGCGGTGGGTATGAACTCAATTTTTACGGAAGAAAACTTACTGACTTACACAACAGCAGCGAAGTTTGCGAGTTTTAGTAAAGCAGCGGAAGAGTTAGGCGTGACCACCTCTGCGGTGAGTTATACCATCAAACGTATTGAAACCTATTTAGATGTCGCGTTATTTATTCGTAATACCCGTAATATTGAACTCACAGAAGCAGGGTATTATTTTTATCGCAAAGCAACCGACTTGCTCAATAATTTCCATTCCATTCAAAAAAGTATTTATTCTATTGAGCAGGGGATTGAAGCGCGGCTACGTATTTGTATTAATCAGTTATTATATACGCCGTATCATACCGCTAAGTTATTACAAATATTAAAAAAACAGTTTGCTACCTGCCACATCACTGTGACAACCGAGGTGTATAATGGGGTTTGGGATGCCATTATTAATAACCATGCAGATATTGCGATTGGCGCTCCGGGTACGTTGATGGATGGCGGCGGAATTGACTACACTGAAATTGGTGCGATTCACTGGCAATTTGCTATCGCAGCAACTCACCCATTGGCACTGATGCCAGAGCCCATCGCTGAGAGCCAGCTACGCCTTTATCCCAATATTATGGTGGAAGATACCGCGCATACCATTAATAAGCGGGTGGGTTGGTTGTTACATGGGCAAGAAGCAATTCAAGTTCCTGATTTTAATACTAAATGCCAGTGTCAGATATTAGGTGAAGGGATTGGGTTTTTACCCGATTATATGATCAAAGACCATGTTAAACATGGTTTGTTGGTAACAAAACAAATTCAGAACCCACGACAAGATTCCCATATGCTATTAGCCACACAACATTCAGCTACTGGACTTGTGACGCAGTGGATCCGCAAAGAATTTGGCGAAAAAGGGGTTCTAGCAGAGCTCTACAGCGATCTCCTAAAACCCATCAATTAGTCTTATTGGCTAGCGACATCAAGGGCTTTATCGATAGCATCGGGGATCACAGAACCGTGGTTTTTGCCGTCGAATAACGCGAATTCACAGTACCTTTGGTGATTTGTAATCTCAGTGCAAACTTGGCGTGTGCTAATCCAACTTTTGCGTGCTTGGTAATTTTGCACTTGTTCGGCGCTCAGTTTGGATAAATCAGGGCTCTCTTCTAAACCGCCTAAAGTCACAAATAGGGGGGAAGCCGCTTGTTTAGCTGTCAGTTTCGCTAAATCTACCATACTTCCTTTACCCCACCATAATGACGGGCTGGCAGAAACATAAAACTGAAAATCATCCGGTTGTTGTTGGTACGCCATCAAGGTAAATAATCCACCAAATGAATGGCCAAATAGGGTTTGCTTACTTTTATCAATAGGAAACTGTTTTTCTACCCATGGGCGAATAGTGTCAGTTAAAAATTGGTATAGCGCAGGGGAACCGCCCCCTTGTTTAAAATCGTCACCCGCAACAGGGGGAGTATAGTCGTAGGTTCGCCATGCTTTTGGAAAGGCTTCGTCAATGGGGTAACCAATCCCAATAATAATCGGTAGTTTATCCGCTGGCAGCTTTTCAACTGCGCGATTAACCGCTTTGGGGTATAAACCATTACCATCAAGCATATACAGGATAGGGCGTTGTGTGGTGACATTATAGGGCACAGCACTGTAAATGCGCAGCGCACGGTCGCCGTAAGTCATATCCGTTTGTTGGATATCATAAAATTGGCTGACTTGCTCGTCCATACTCGGGATAGTCTGGCTTGGGCGGGAAAATGCGGAACTGGTCATACACAGCAATATGCCACTTAATATGATTTTATTCATTTATTGAGTCTATTTAAAGGTTTTGAGGGTATACCTGAAACAGGCACACCCTCAGAGTTAATTAGAAGCTAACGTTAACGTTCGCCCAATAACGGCGTCCGTCTTCAACATCCCAGTTTCCATCAACTTTATCAATTTTAGGTCCTTTTTCATTACCAATATTTAGCACTGCAAAGTTCAGTTTGGTGTTTTTAAATAATTGGTAGGTTGCACCCACATCCATGGTGGTATAGCCACTACGATAGCGAGGTACTTTTGAGCCATTACGTTGTGCTGCCCACACCTGTTTTCCTTCATAATGCGCACGTGTGTATAAGGTTAGGTCTTCATTGAAGTTCCAATCCAATTTCGCATTAGCGATATGTTTTGGTGTTTTATCCAATGGATAGCCTTTTAAGGAAAGACCATTGCCTAATTTCTCATCATCACTTTTACGTTCTGAATCGGTGTATGTGTAATTTAGGTTGAGGTTCCAATCCTGTGCGATAGGAATGCCCGTTGCAACTTCAACACCTTTGATGTTCGCTTTACCCACATTGTCGTAGGTATATAACGTGAGATTAGGGTGGTTAGGATCGGCTTGATTAAGTGAGTAGCTAGTTAGCTTGTTTTTGAAGTCGGTATTAAAGAAGGTTAAGCTCGCATTAAAGCCAGATTCATGGTTATAGGCAATACTGATTTCTTCACTAACACTTTTTTCCGGTTTGAGGTCTGGATTACCGTAGATAATCCCGTTACCACCTTGGGTAGAGGTGCCATAGCCTTTACTGATTTCACGTAATGTAGGTGCGCGGAAAGCTGAAGAAACGCCCCCTTTAATGGTGATTTCATCGGTTAGGTAGTAAACAGCATAACCCCTTGGGTTCCAATGGTTACCATAGGTTTCGTGGTGATCTAAACGTAGGCCACCCGTTAAGATCAGATCATCTGTTGCGGTAAACTCATTTTCCACAAACAGTGCTGATTGATCGACTGACATACTGGTTTTTTCCATTACGCCTTTTGAAACCAAAGAGCTGTCTTTCAATTTAGAGTACTGATATTGCCCACCAACGGTTAGGATATTGTCCGGCAGGAAAGCCACCACTTTCCCATCAACAACGGTATTGGTGATTTCTGGTACGCGAGCCTCATAGCCGCCTTCCCAATGGCCTGTAGTTTGATTACGGTCTTGGGATTTTATTTTACGTTTGGTTTTTTCTTGGTAAACACTTAGCTCAGTATTAAAAGAATCCCACTCACCTTTATAAGTCAGAGCTGCATGGTTACGGTCGTTATGCCACTCTTCTTTAGAGTTATATTGCTTGTCTCCACCACGAATTTCATATTCAGCACCAGATTTACCTGGTGTCGATGTTTTCTCTTGAGTACTACGACCTGCTTCTAGTAAGAAGGTTTGGTTCTCTTGTGGTGTAAAGGTTAATTTAGCTGTTAAGCTGCGGTTATCACGCTGATGATGACCTTCTAAGATTTTATCTTCCTGACGGTAGTTACCACCACCATATAATTGCAGACCAAGTTTATCTTGAATTAATGGGCCAGACAGATAGAAGTTACCGTCAGTCGAGTTACCGCTATCACTGTTTTCTTGGATAATAGCCCCAGTGGTGACGCTGCCATGCCATTCATTAGTCACTTTTTTAGTGATGATATTGATAACACCACCCATTGCATCGGAACCATACAGGGAGGACATAGGTCCACGGATCACTTCGATGCGTTCAATCGCTTCGACAGGTGGCATAAAGCCTGCTTCAAAGCCACCGCTCCCATTTGGACGTGATTCACGGCTGTTTTGACGGCGCCCATCGACCAATATCAGCGTGTATTCGCCGGGTAAGCCACGGATATTAATATCTTGTTTGTTTGCAGCACCAACGACACTTACCCCTTCCACGTCTTTAACGGCGTCGGCGAGGTCACGGACAGGTTTATTTTGTAATTGGTCTGCACTGATCACGGTCACGCTAGCAGGAGCATCACGCAGTTGTTGCGAGAAGCCTGATGCACTGACGACCATGGTATCTGTTTTATTGTCTGCTGCTGTAGCGCTAAATGAAGATAAAGCCGCACAAACACCGGCGGCAATCAGGGTGTAGTGATATTGCGAAGTCATAGTTATCCCTAGTAAATATAAATGAGAATGATAATTATATTGTTTGCGAATATTATCACTAAAACATATCAAAAATAAATAATGAGCTAGCTAATTTATGAGCAATATTTGATCTCAGCTAAGAATTTTCACCTACGGTGTTTTCCCCTTTTACGATTTTTGTCAAGCTTAACGAAAAATTAAGGTTTAACTCTGGTTTATGGTGTTTGGTTGTGCGTGAATTTACTCTAGCGCTAGCATCTACTAGGGAAATTTGAGTTATATGAAACATACATTCAAAATTAGCCTGTATCCTTGGGGATAACCTCGTTAACCTAATGAATAATATTAAGTACTGGTAAAGAGATAAAAGCTGCCCGAAAGGCCAGCAATTACCAACGTACTTCGTTACTCTATTAAGCACCGTATTGAGTTTATTAATGTTGTATTGATGAGGACAAAAATGAAAATCGAGACAATCAGTGGTATTAAAAAGCAAGCGGCAGCCCGCGATAAAAAATGAAAACTCCAAGTTAAGAAATCATAAATATGATCTAATAAATAGAAATATTTAATCAAAAAAAGAATATCAATAATTGAGTGACGGAATTTTTATCATAATAAATATCATTTGAACTATTTCATTAATTTTTATCGTTAATCTAATTAAGAATGAATTTCATTGTTTTGATAATAAACATTAATCTAATGTTGAACTCTGATTCCCTTTAATTATTTGTTTTATATCAATGAATTAATTTTTTTGTTGGAATTAATTTAATTGTAAATTATTAACTATTGCTTTATTACATATACTTCGTAAATATAGAGGGAGAATTAATATTGATTTCAGACCTTGAGAGTTATTATGAGTCAAGAAACCCATTCAGAAACACATAATCAAAAAACGACTAATGAAAAACGTAGAACAATATGGATAGTGATAGCCACAATAATTATCATTCTATTATTTGTCGCCTACGGTGTTTATTGGTTTTTAGTTTTACGCTTTCAAGAATATACCGATGATGCTTATGTATCTGGCTTACAGATCCCGATAATTGCGCAAACAACAGGTAATGTCACTCAAGTTAACTTTGAAAATACTGACTTGGTAAAGGCGGGGGATGTACTGGTTGTATTGGATAAAACGAATGCGCAATTGGCATTTGAACAAGCCAAACATGATTTAGCGACCACCGTACGCAAAACCAAAGAACTGTATATCAATGGTGATGAGTATCAAGCGCAAATTCAAAAAAATCGTGTGACACTTGCGCAAGCGCAAAAAGATTATCAACGTCGTGTAGCTTTAGGCCGCAGTGGTACCATTTCGAAGGAAGACCTGCAGCACGCCCAAGAAGCTGTGCAACTTGCGCAGGCGGCTCTGGATATTTCTATTCAACAATATAATGCCAACCGCGCATTGTTGCGTAATACGGAGCTCAAAAAACAACCTGCAATTCAGCAAGCAGCTGATAGCGTACGCAGTGCGTGGATAAACTTACAACGTACTGAAATTAAAAGCCCAATGACGGGATATGTTTCACGGCGTAATGTTCAAGTCGGCTCTCAAGTCAGTCCGCAAAGTTCTTTAATGGCGATCGTGCCTGTTCAGCCTGTTTGGGTTGATGCGAACTTCAAAGAAACCCAATTAGAAAAAGTCCGTATTGGGCAACCCGTGACTATTAACAGTGATTTTTACGGGGCAGATATTGTTTATAACGGTACCGTGGTTGGGCTTGATATGGGAACTGGTAGTGCTTTCTCATTATTGCCTGCCCAAAACGCGACAGGGAACTGGATTAAAGTCGTACAGCGTTTGCCTGTACGTGTTGAATTAGACCCAGAGCAGGTGGCAAAACACCCGTTACGCATTGGGTTATCCATGAATGTCACTATCGATATTAAAGATCAAAATGGCCCTGTTTTAGCGGAAGTACAGCGTACAGTACCTGCATTTGAAAGTGATGTGTTGGTCTTAAACTTAAGTGATGTCGACCACATCATCGACACTATTATCAGCGATAACGCAGACTAGCTTGAAAGGAGCCGTTGTGGCAGATATTCAACCACTTAAGGGTGCAAAACTGGTATGGGCAACCATTGCGTTGTCCCTTGCGACCTTCATGCAGGTGCTTGATTCCACGATTGCTAACGTGGCTATCCCGACGATTGCAGGTGACCTTGGGGTTTCTATGTCTCAAGGGACATGGGTAATTACCTCGTTTGGCGTATCGAATGCAATTTCTATCGCGATTTCAGGTTACTTGGCGAAGCGCTTTGGTGAAATTCGTGTTTTCTTATGGGCAACGGCGCTTTTCACCTTATTTTCATTACTTTGTGGCTTTTCCGATAGCCTGGGTATGCTAATTTTATACCGCGTATTGCAAGGTGCCGTCGCAGGGCCGGTGATCCCACTTTCGCAAAGCCTTATCATGCGTTGCTACCCACCAAAAATGCAAAACATGGCGTTAGCGTTTTGGTCGATGACCATTATTTTAGCCCCTGTATTCGGTCCTATTTTTGGTGGTTATATTAGTGATAATTTCCATTGGGGCTGGATATTCTTTATGAATGTGCCTTTGGGAATTTTTGTCATTATAGTTGGCTCTATTATCTTCAAAGGGATGGAGTCCAAGGTCGTGAAAGTGCCATTCAATGTGATTGGCTTGGCGCTGCTTTCTGTGGGAGTGGGTTGCTTACAAGTTTTGCTCGACAAAGGTAAGGAACTGGGATGGTTGGCATCTAATGAAATTGTCATCTTAGCCGTTGTTTCAGCTATTGCGTTGGTATTCCTCGTGATTTGGGAACTCACAGATAAAAACCCAATTGTCGAATTATCGTTATTTAAATCGCGCAATTTTACCATCGGGACGATTTCTGTCAGTTTGGCATATATGGCTTATTTCGGCGCTATTGTCTTGTTGCCGCAACTTTTGCAGGAAGTTTATGGCTATACGGCAACATGGGCTGGGCTCGCATTGGCGCCTATAGGCTTATTGCCTGTGTTGTTTTCGGCTCCAGTAGCAAAATTATCCGATTTTCTTGATATCCGCTGGATAGTGACCTTTAGCTTTGTATTTTATGCGATTTGTTTCTTCTGGCGTGCATATACTTTTGAACCGAGCATGGGCTTTTCTGCTGTTGTTTGGCCGCAATTGGTGCAAGGAATGGCAGTAGCTTGCTTCTTTATGCCACTGACCACATTAACCCTTTCAGGTTTACCGCCTGAAAAACTCGCTTCGGCATCGAGTTTGGCTAACTTTTTCCGTACCTTAGCGGGTTCAATAGGGACTTCTATTACCACAACGCTGTGGAGTGATAGAGAAGCCGTTCACCATAGTCAATTAACGGAATTTATTACCGATTATAACCCTGAATCCTTAGGGATGTATAAAGAAATGGCAGCCCATGGATTGAGTACCGAACAGACTTCTGGTTTTATTGCTCAGCAAATTACGAGCCAAGGATTAATTATTGCTGCAAATGAAATTTTCTGGTTATGCGGTTGGGTATTTATTGCGCTGATTATTACTGTTTGGTTTGCTAAACCGCCATTTGGTAGCAAAGCGAAATAATGGATGGGGCTAAGTATTTTAGCCCCATCTAGCTTATAGCTGGGATTTAGGAATAACATTCTCAAAACTCAAGACAGGCCGGTTCGTTTCGACTTCTTTGAGGGGCTCGACTTCTTTAAAGGTGTTTAAGCAGCGCGTGACTAAGTCTTGATAATCTTTGGTTCCGCTGGTTTTCCATGCAATTTCCTTTTCTGATAAGGTGCGAAGGACTTTTGCAGGTGTACCCACGATAAGACTATTATCGGCGAAAATTGCCTCGGCTTTGATGAAGGCACAAGCACCGACGATAGAGTTCTCGCCAATAACGGCCCCGTCCATAATCACACTGTTCATCCCGACTAAGACATTATGCTTGATATGGCAGCCATGTAAGATAGCTCCATGGCCTATATGACCATTTTCTTCGATAATTGTGTCAAATTGCGGGAAGCCATGCATCACACAGTTATCTTGTACATTGGCGCCATCTTTAATGATTAAACGACCAAAATCTCCACGTAAGCTGGCGTTTGGGCCAATGTAAACATTTTTGCCAATAATAACATCACCAATCACCACAGCAGTAGGGTGCACAAAACTTTCAGGACTGACGACGGGCGTAATACCATCGATTTGATAAAAGGGCATACAGGCTCCTGTAATGTGTATTTAGGCGGCTATATCTCTGAGTACTCCACCAAAGCGGCGATAATAAGCGCTGGATGGCTGAGGAAGTTCGCCAACAGTGGTTTCGCATTGTTCAGAAACATATTGGGTTGCCGCTTGATCAATGCGTTGATAAATGTTGGTACAAAGATGGCGTGCAATATGGCCTTCCCATTGTGCAGGAAGGAGTTCATCTGGTAATAACGGGTCTTTAAGCGTGACACGGCGGTAGAAATGGATCAGCAGTAAACGTAGCTGAAAGCAGTGTTCAGGGGAAATCTGTGTGTCAGTATTTTCTTTAAGGAGTAATGCAAGTGGCCTAAATAAGGAAATAAACTGATGATAATGTTCTGAAATATCTTGCAAAGACCAAGCATGAGAAACCAGTTCTTTGAGATTTTTTTCTGAGCGGCTATAGGGGTAATCCGCGTGAAAATAGATGGCATTTTCAGTGGCATTGAGTTCATTGAGTAGTGTCGGTACATCACTTTGGGCACAACTGGGGTGCTGCCATGAGTGACGTATTAAATTGCCCGAAACCGAGCCAACTCAGTTCCTTTTTTAATCTGACCTTTTCGTCTTTATCCGCCGTTTCAAGGAGGAGTAAATCCCATTTTCCATCCCAATCAGGCTGCCCGGCTAGATAAATTTTATTTTCTGCACGGCGAAAGCGACTTTGCCCGCGCTCAGAAATACGGTAATAGCTGCGACGACCAATTTTTTCGACATCAAGCCAACCTTCTTTTTGTAAGCGAAAAACGGAAGTTCGGACAAAGCGGTCAGTAAAGCCCATGGGTTCTAACAGCTTAGTCAAGCTTCCTAACCACACTTCACCACCACGATGATGCAAAGCATCACCATAGAGTGAGCTAATTAGAGACGTCCCACTAATGGGTTGGCTTGCTATTGCATGTTGTATGAATTGGTTAAGTTTATTTTCCATTTATATTTTATCTATAAAATTTATGTATCAGAAGGCTTACTAAATAGTAGACATAAATTTAAAGGTTGTCTTCCATTACCTGTTTTAACACTTTCTCAGAGATTAAGGCATATCAGAGTAGTTCATTCCAATATGCCTTAATAATTTGAATTAAATCGCAATTCTAGTATCAATTACCCGTTCAGCTTTGCCTTGAGAGCGTGGAATATCACCGCAATTTACAATACTAATACGGGTGCTAATACCTACCATCGATTTGATTCGATGCTTTAAATGGTGGCAGATATTACAGCGTTCATCATAAGTGAGCTGTTCAGGGTGTTTGAGCTCAACACGAACAGATAAGTTGTCCATATTGCCTTGGCGACCAATTTCTAATTGGTAATGAGGGGAAAGCTCCTTAAATTGCATAATTTGTTCTTCAATTTGAGAAGGAAACACATTCACGCCACGAATGATCATCATGTCATCGGAACGTCCGGTAATTTTACCAATTCGACGCATGTTACGATTGACCCCCTGCATCAGGTGGGTAAGGTCACGTGTTCGGTAACGAATAACAGGCATGGCTTCTTTTGTCAGGGTAGTAAACACTAACTCACCATGCTCACCCGCCCCTAATGGTTTTAAGGTATTGGGGGAAATAATTTCTGGATAAAAATGGTCTTCCCAGATAGTGGGGCCACTCTCTCCTGAGTCTGCGCACTCCATAGCAACGCCAGGCCCCATCACTTCAGATAAACCGTAAATGTCTAATGCTTTGATACCCAGACGGGTTTCAATTTCTGTTCTGAGGGATTCAGTCCAAGGTTCAGCACCAAAGACACCTAACCTAAGTGAGCACTTACTAGCATCTCCGCCCATGATCTTTTCGAGCTCATCAATAATACTCAAGCAGTAAGAGGGCGTTACCATAATCACATCGGGTTTGAAATCAGCGATCAGTTGTGCTTGTTTTTCAGTTTGCCCACCTGACATAGGAATAACTGCGGCTCCTAGGCGTTCTGCACCATAGTGAGCCCCTAGCCCTCCGGTGAATAAACCATAGCCGTAAGCAACGTGGACTTTATCACCTCGGACAGTGCCAGCAGAACGTAAACTACGCGCAATCAGGTCAGCCCAGTTATCGATATCTCGCTGGGTGTAACCGACCACAGTTGGGCGCCCAGTCGTTCCTGAAGAGGCATGAATACGGATGATTTGGTCCATTGGCACAGCAAAGGTGCTAAATGGGTAGTTTTCACGTAAATCCTGTTTGGTCGTGTAAGGAAATTTTTCGATATCGCTGAGTTGTTTGAAATCGTCAGGATGAACCCCTGCATCATCGAATTTCTTGCGATACATCGGGACATTTTCATAGGCGTGAGTGAGTGTCCACTTCATTCGAGAGTACTGTAAAGACTCGATCTCATCTCGCGATGCAAATTCAATTGGGTCGATGCTATCTTGTATATTGCTCATAATTGCCTGTCCTCATAATTATTATGGTTACCAGTTCACGCTAATGCATGACGTTTCTGGTATTTGCCTGAGCAGGTGTCGGGTTTTCAGGCTGTTTTTATTTGTATTAAGACGTTGTTCAGACTCGTTCAATAATCATTGCGATCCCTTGGCCAACCCCGATACACATGGTGCATAATGCATAACGACCTTGTCTGCGGTGTAGTTCATTGATAGCGGCAATAACAAGCCTTGCTCCACTCATTCCAAGTGGATGGCCTAGTGAAATTGCCCCTCCGTTTGGGTTAACGTGTGAGGCATCATCAGGTAAACCAAGCTCCCTTAAAACGGCGAGTGCTTGCGCGGCAAAGGCTTCGTTTAGTTCAATAACATCCATTTGTTCGATGGTGAGCCCTGCCATTTTTAATACTTTTTGCGAGGCAGGGAGTGGACCGATCCCCATCAATCTTGGCTCAACGCCACAAGTGGCTGTAGCGATGATACGAGCCCGCGGTGTTAACCCTTGTTGTTTGGCGATAGTGTCGGATGCGATAATCAGTGCGGCGGCTCCGTCATTAACACCGGAAGCATTACCAGCCGTTACAGTCCCGTTATCGCGAAATGGGGTTTTTAGTTTTTGTAATTGTTCAAATGTCGTTTCTGCTCTTGGATGCTCGTCTTCACTGACGACGTATTCATTTTTACGTTGTTTAACCGTTACAGGAATGATTTCTTGCGCAAAAATACCGTTAACTTTGGCAGTTTCGGTGCGTTGTTGGCTGCGTAATGCAAAAGCATCTTGGTCTTCACGGCTAATTTGGTAAGTTTCTGCCACATTTTCCGCAGTTTCTGGCATCGAATCTGTGGAAAACTGTTGTTCCATCAATGGGTTGATAAACCGCCAGCCAATAGTGGTATCAAAGACTTGCGCTTGACGAGAAAATGCAGATTCTGGTTTACCCATCACAAACGGCGCTCGGCTCATGGATTCGACGCCTCCGGCAATCATGAGCCCAGACTCACCAGCTTTGATACTTCTTGCCGCTAATGCTATGGCGTCTAGCCCAGAACCACATAGGCGGTTAATGGTGGTACCAGAAACAGAAACAGGGAGCCCAGATAACAGCCCCGCCATACGTGCTACATTACGGTTGTCTTCTCCCGCTTGGTTTGCGCAACCTAAAATGATGTCGTCAGTTAATGACCAATCAAGTTGCGGGTGCCTTTCCATTAAGGCTTTTAATGGAACAGTGGCAAGGTCATCAGGGCGTAATGATGATAAAGCACCACCATAGCGGCCAATTGGAGTGCGGACACCATCACAAATAAACGCATCTATCATGATTGTTCTCCTGTTAAACGATGGCCTAACCGATGAGAACGACCGTGGAACAGCGCAAGCGTTTTACCATCTTGGTTAGTTATCTCGACTTCATATAAACCGTTACGTTTACCTTGGTGTTTCATCGTGGCGGTCGCGGTAAGCAGGTCACCTTCAAAACCGGGACGAATAAAATCAATGGAGCACATGGAAGCAACGGCAGCATGCCCTTGGCTATTACAGGCGTAGGCAAACGCGGTGTCGGCAAGGCTAAATAATTGCCCTCCGTGGCAGGTTTTATGGCCATTAAGCATCTGTGCTGTGATCGGCATTTTCAATTGCGCAAAACCTTCCTCGACTTTTTCAATGGACATACCCATCGCTTTTGCGCATGCATCATCACGGTACATAATGTGAGCTGATTGCTGAGCCAGCGTAATGTTTGGCAATGAAATCATGGTAGCTCCTTGAAAGTTAAAGATTGATAACCTGCGGCTAATTGCCTTAAAAGTGGGTTTGGCCGATAACGACTGTCGCCATAAAACTGAGTCAAATTTTCAAGTACTGACAGCACACGTTGCCAGCCTAGCTGCCTACCCCAAGCGAGTGGGCCTTTAGGGTAATTCACGCCAAAACACATGGCATTATCGGTATCTAATGCCGTTGCAATTCCTTTATTGACGATATCTAACGCTTCATTGCATAGCATCGCGACTGTCCTCATGGTTAACAGCGCTGGGTAGTCTGGTAATACAATTACGTGTTTACCTAATGATTGAAAAAACGCGATAGCTTGCTGGTTTTGTTGCGCATTATTTTGCAATGCACAGCTTAACGTGATGGTTGTTGCGGTAAGGTAATTTACCGATAAGTCAAAATGCACGACGGCTTGTTTTTGTGTTTGCGCATGTGACGATGTCAATTCACCATTTGTTAACATAATAATAACGTCATTAACAATAAGTGTCGGGGATTGATCAGAATGTTGTGTTAATCCTTCGAGAGAGATCCCATTTTCAGTTAAAAGCTGCGCGAACTCAGGAAATATCTGCCAGTTGCCATGCGCTTTTATATTTTGGGGCTGCTCAAGGTAAATTTTTTCTGCAATTGAGGGTAAAGGTTGAGGTTTATTATCATCATAATGATAAAACCCTTGCTTCGATTTACGGCCTAAATGGCCTGCTTGGACTAATTCCAATTGCATTAATGAGGTTTGAAAGCGTGGGTCATAACCGAAGGCCTGAAATACTGATTCAGTCACCGCATAGTTTACATCATGGCCAATTAAATCAGTTAGTTGTAGTGGGCCCATGGCAAAACCCCCAGCGTCACGTATTGCGCTGTCTAATGTGGCAGGAGACGCAATTTGTTCTTCAAGGGCACGCATTGTTTCGGCGTAGAAAGGCCGAGCCACTCGGTTGACAATAAAACCGGGGGTGGAACGGCAAATTACGGGGATTTTTCCAAATGATAAAGTCAGGACTTTTAACTGTTCAATGACGGTGTTAGATGTTTCTAGCCCTCGAACGATTTCAACTAATTTCATCACGGGGGCAGGGTTAAAAAAGTGCAGGCCTGCAAGACGCTCGGGGTGTGTTAGCTGCCGCCCAATAGCAGTAATCGATAATGAAGATGTATTACTGGCAAATAGCGTATTTTTGCTGCAAATCGCTTCTAATTCACTAAAAAATTGCCTGTTTTATTTCCAGCTTTTCAGCAACAGCTTCAATGACTAATTGCGCATCCGACAGTGCCGAGAGGCTTTTTACCACTGCGATTTTTGTGATAATCGCCTCCGTGACCTCTAGTTTTGCTTTCCCTTGCTCAACACGTTTGCGTAAACGTTGGGTCATCGTTGATAAACTACGGCTTAACACATCTTGGTTCACATCAAACAGTAAGACGGATAACCCCGCTGTTGCTGCCACTTGTGCAATGCCAATCCCCATGGTTCCAGCGCCAATTACCGCGATGGTGTTGATAGTATGATTCAAAGGTAATGTCATGGTTAGCATCCTTTGAACAGGGGTTCACGTTTATTTAAAAAAGCATTGACCCCTTCGCGATAATCCTCACTTCGACCGCCAAGGCGTTGTAAGTCACGCTCAAGGTTGAGTTGCTCATCGAGAGTATTGGTTGCCGCGGCATAAATGGCCTTTTTGATAAGCCCTAAACCATAAGTCGGTTGGGTTGCAAGGTGTTGTGCGAGCTGTTGAGTGGTATTAATGAGTTCTTCATTTTCAGTGACCTGCCAAATCATTCCCCACTGTAATGCTTGCTCCGCACTTATTTTATCGCCTAATAATGCCATCCCCATTGCCCGTGCATGGCCTGCTAATTGAGGTAAAAACCAGCTTCCTCCTGAGTCAGGAACCAAGCCAAGGCGGCAAAAAGATTGAATAAAACTGGCATTTTTTGCGGCAATGACAATATCGCCTGCGAGTGCAATGGCGGCGCCTGCACCTGCGGCCACACCATTGACCGCGCAAATAATCGGTTTCGGTAATGCGGTTAGGCGGCGGATCAAGGGGTTATAGTAAGTTTCAACGGAGAATCCGAGATCAGGAGCGTCACTGCCCACGCTCACATTGCGATCATTTAGATCTTGTCCGGCACAAAATCCACGGCCTGCACCGGTGATCACTAAACAGCGTACGGTTTCATCGCGTTCCGCTATTTTGATAGCCTCACTGAGTTGGCGATGCATCTCATCATTAAAGCTATTCAGCCTATCAGGGCGGTTGAGAGTGATGGTGAGAACCCCATTTTCTAACGTAGTGAGGATCATTGCTTCATTATTCATGATTATTGTCCTGTAAATTGAGGTTTTCGTTTTTCGAAGAATGCCTCGATCCCTTCACGTCGATCGTTGGTACCCGCTAAAGTCACAAAATATTGGCGCTCAAGTTGTAACCCCTCGGTAAGATGGTTTTCTTGAGAATGCACCAGTGATGCTTTTGCGGCTTGTACGGCTAAAGGCGCATGCATTGCGATGTGCTCTGCCAGCTTTTGGGCGCGTTCTAGCACCAATTCATCCACACAAATTTCACTGATTAACCCTGCTTGCAACGCATGTTTAGCACTGATTGGTTCACCTGTTAGTACCATTTGCATGGCGAGGGATTTGCCCACGGCACGAATTAAACGCTGTGTCCCCCCGGCTCCGGGCATTAAACCCAGAGTAATTTCGGGTAAACCGAAACGAGCTGATTCACCAGCAATAATGATGTCGCTGGCGAGTAATAATTCAAAACCTGCACCCAGTGCATAACCATTCACAGCACTAATAATGGGTTTTGATATCGCGGATAACCTGTGCCAAACTTGGGGGCGTTTATCGGTGATCGCATTAGCAACAGTTTGTTGCTGTAGTTCTTTAAGATCGGCTCCTGCAGCGAAAAAACGCGGATTTCCGGTGATCACGATCGCACCAATCTCATCATTGATTTGCGCTTGCTCGAGGTGCTGAACCAGCAATTCTAAACAGGCGGTGCTCAGGGCATTACGTACTTCTGGGCGGTTTAACGTCAGAGTCAAAACCCGGTTATGTTGTTGTGATAAAATCCAATGGTTTTCCATTACAGTTCCTACACGTCAAAGTCTAAAACAACGCCATCGCCTTTTGGCCACGCTTGGCAGCTAAGAATGTACCCAGCCGCGATTTGGTCGGGCTCAAGGCTGTAATTGACCCCCATTTCCACTTCACCAGAACGCAATTTACATTTGCAGGTTGCGCAAACGCCGCCTTTACAGGCGTAGGGTAAATCCGCGCCTTGGCGCAGTGCGGCATCCAAAATACTGTCGTCTTGGCTATCCATGGCGATGTCCATGGTTCTACCATCGAGGTGAATACTGACTTGGCGTGTTTCGCTAGTCATGGCGGTTACGGGTTTGAATTTAGTGCCTGAAGTATTGAAACGCTCGGTGTGAACATATTCTTTAGGCATGCCATAACCGACTAAAGTGTCGTGAACCTCATCCATCATGCTGTCGGGCCCACAAATAAATGCTCGGTCAAATTGCTTAAAATTCAATAAGGTGTTATTTAAGGCTCTGAGTTGTTGTTGGTTAATTCTACCGCTGAGTAGCTCGCTATCTTGCTGTTCTTGGCTGAACAGGTAGAGAACTTGGAAGCGTGTTGCAAAACGATTTTTTAGGTCTGAAATGCTCTCTTTAAACATCACTGAGCGACTATTTCGATTACCATAAATCAGTACAAAACTGCTTTTTGGCTCAGTTTGTAATGTGGCTTTAATGATGGAGAGCAATGGCGTGATCCCAGAGCCAGCAGCGACGGCAAGGTAATGTGCATGGGTATCTGCTGCGGGTTGGTAACCAAATTGCCCCTGTGGAACCATCACATCAAGGCTATCGCCAACTCGTAACTCTTGGTTAACGAAATTAGAGAAACGCCCTTCGTAAATCGCTTTCACCCCAATTTTTAGCGTGTTTTCATCCGGTGAGCTGCAAATGGAATAACAGCGGCGTAGGTTTTCGCCATTGATAGAGGCTTTTAATGTCAGGTGTTGCCCTGGGCGGTAATGATATTGCTCTCGTAATGTATCTGGTACGTTAAAAGTAATGGCGACAGCTTCAGGGGTGTCACGCTCAATGGCAGCAATACTTAAACGATGAAATACAGTCATATGGGTGCCCCTAAATACATTTAAAGTAATCAAACGGTTCTAAGCATTCAGTGCATCGATACAATGCCTTACATGCAGTGGAACCAAATTCACTAATTTTTTCGGTCTGCTCGCTGTCACAACGTGGGCAACGAACCGCGCCTTTGTGTTCTGGGTGCTCGCAGGACGTACCTTGCGGAGGTGCGATACCAAATTCACGCAAGCGTCTTTTCGCATCTTGGTTCATCCAATCCGTTGTCCAAGCGGGTGTTAACAGAATTTCGATGTCGATATTTGGAAAACCGGCATTACCGAGAACAGTTTTGATTTCATTGATTAAAAATTCAGTTGCTGGGCAACCTGAATAGGTAGGTGTAAAAATAACTTTCCAGCCCTGAGCTGCCGGCAACACGTTGCGGATCATGCCAAGATCAGTAATAGAGAGTGCGGGTAGTTCAGGATCGGGTATTTGGTGGAGCTGCTGCCAGATCTGGTGAACCTGGGGCGATTGAAGCTCGCGATGTTGCAGTCTCTGTTCCATAACATCACCACTGGCAGTTCGGGTAAGCGCGTTGCACAAACTGCAATTGCGTTAATAACAAACCCAAGTGCTCAGTATGGCTGCCTTGCTTGCCGCCTAAGCGATACGCTTTTTTCTCTGGCACAGTGAGGGTCGCTTCAGTGAATGTTTCGTTAATGGTGTTTAACCATGCGGCTTGTAAAGAACGTGGGTCAACAGCGATGCCTAATTCGCTAAGTGCGATTTCAACGTCATCAGCATGGAAAAGTTCGCCAGTAAAACGCCATAACTCATTGACTGAACGTTGGATTCGTTGATGGCTTTCTTCACTGCCATCCCCTAAACGGACCATCCAGCCACGACTAAAACGCAAGTGATAAACGGCTTCTTTGAGGGACTTCTCAGCAATGGCAGACAGTTGTTCATCACGGCTATGAATTAGCGCTTCATATAATGGAACATGATATGCATCCATAAAAAATTGGCGCACTAAAGTGTCATCAAAGCCATTGTTGGGTTGTTCAACCAATAATAAATTGCTGAACTCTCGTTCATCGCGCAAGAAGGCAAGGGTGTCTTCATCGCATTCAGGCCCTTTTAATTGCGCGGCATAGTTTAAAAAGTTACGCGCTTGCCCTAGCAAATCTAAGCCGATATTGGATAACGCAAGGTCAATTTCGAGCTCAGGGGCATGGCCGCACCATTCGCACAGGCGCTGCGCTAAAATTAAGGGGGTATCGCCAAGTCGTAATGTGTAATCGTGGAGCTGTTGTTGTTGGTTCATGGCAAGCTCCTTACATATTCTTGATACCATCAGGGATGGTATAGAAGGTTGGGGTGACGATAGACCTTGGTATCTGCAGGGTCGAAAAATGTGCTTTTATCTTCAGGTTGTGAGGCAATTAAATGTGCGGCTTTAACCACCCAAATTGAGCAGCCTTCACTGCGCCTTGTATACGCATCGCGGGCATTTTCTAGTGCCATTTGGTCATCAGCAGCATGTAAACTACCAACATGGCGATGCGCAAGCCCTTGCTTACTACGGACAAAAACTTCATATAAAGGCCAATCTTGATTGCTCATGGTGTTTTCCTTTTTGTAAAATGGTCAGTGATTAAGCCGCTGTTTTAACGGATTTTTGCTTGCGACTATGTGCCATTGCACCTTCACGTACCCATGCGCCGTCTTCCCACCCTTTGCGCTTAGCGCTAAGGCGTTCGTGATTACAAATGCCATTGCCTTTAATCACCTGATAAAACTCTTCCCAATCGATTTCACCAAAGCGGTAATGACCAAGTTCTTCATCCCAAACCAGATCAGGGTCAGGGATCGTCATACCTAACGCTTCCACTTGCGGAACGGTGTTATCAACAAATTTTTGCCGCAGCTCATCATTACTGAAGCGCTTAATTTTCCAAGCCATGCTTTGAGCGCTGTGCGGGGAGTCCGAATCATTTGGACCGAACATCGTGAGAACGGGCCACCAAAAGCGGTTTATCGCATCTTGCAGCATGGCTTTTTGCTCATCGGTGCCTTGTGCAAGCGCCATCACAGCTTCATAACCCTGGCGTTGGTGAAAACTTTCTTCTTTACAGATTTTCACCATCGCTCTGGCATAGGGACCATATGAGGCACGGCACAGTGCTACTTGGTTCACAATTGCCGCACCATCGACAAGCCATCCAACCACGCCTACATCAGCCCAACTTAATGTCGGGTAGTTAAAAATGGAGGAATATTTCATTTTTTCATCAAGTAACTTTTGGTAGATATCTTGACGAGAGCAACCGAGAGTTTCGGCTGCGCTATACAGGTATAAACCATGGCCTGCTTCATCTTGAATTTTGGCCAGTAAAATTGCTTTACGACGCAATGTCGGTGCTCGTGTAAGCCAATTCGCTTCTGGTAACATGCCGACGACTTCTGAATGGGCATGTTGGCCAATTTGGCGGATAAGGTTTTGCCGATACGCATCGGGCATCCAATCCTTGGGCTCGATGGAAATATCGGCTTCGATTTTGGCTTCGAAGTTAGCCTGATTTTGCTCGCTCATTGATTTTTCCATTAAATGATTCGCTAATGTTTATTTATATGAAAATAATGAATCATATTTATTTAACATCAATGCTAGGAAGTGTTAACAAAAAGATCAATGTTTATTAACCTTGTTTTGCGAGTGGCTTCACAATCAATAAAGTAAATTACAATAAAAACAATTAATTAAAATTATTGTTTTTTGTGTGGTTTTAATGGAAATAGGCATTTTATATAAAACTGTTCTTAATTTGTTAAATTTAAATTAGCTTCTATGCTTATTTTTATGATACATATTTGTTATCTAATTTGAATTGGTGTTTTTATTTCTGGAGAGGAATATGCAGCATTTAACAAGTTACATTATGGGCAAATGGGTACAAGGTGAGGGCGAAGGGCGAAAAATTCACCATGCGCTAACGAATGAAACTTTATATACAGTGACGACAGAAGGGTTGCCGCTAGCAGAAAGCTTGCAGTATGGCCGCCAAGTAGGAGGCGAAATATTGTCGGCGATGACATTCCAGCAACGTGGGCAGATGCTCAAGGCACTCGCAAAATACCTACTGGAACATAAAGCCCAGTTATATGCGATTTCGGCACAAACTGGTGCAACTAAAGCGGATAGCTGGGTGGATATCGAAGGGGGAATTGCCACACTGTTTTCTTATTCGGGGCTCGCTAACCGTGAGCTACCGGATGACACTATTTGGCCAGAAGATGAAATGATCCCGTTATCAAAGCAAGGGCAATTTATTGGCCATCATATTTTAACGTCTCGTCGTGGCGTTGCTCTGCACATTAATGCATTTAACTTCCCTTGTTGGGGAATGTTAGAAAAATTGGCACCCACATGGCTTGCTGGCATGCCAGCCATCATCAAACCCGCAACCGCCTCAGCACAGTTAACACAGGCGATGGTGAAGCTAATGGTTGATAGCGGTTTAGTGCCTGATGGCGCAATACAACTGGTTTGCGGTGGTGTTGGCGATATGTTTGAACACCTTGATTTTGAAGATGTTGTGACTTTTACGGGGTCGGCGAGTACAGGGCAAAAGCTGAAATCGCATCCACGTATTACGGCTAAATCAGTCCCTTTCACTATGGAAGCGGACTCGTTGAACTGTGCAATTTTAGGTGATGACGTCCAGCCAGATCAGCCTGAATTTGCTTTATTTATTAAAGAAGTCACTCGAGAAATGACCGCGAAAGCGGGCCAAAAATGTACTGCGATCCGTCGTATTATTGTTCCGAAAAAGCAGCTCGAAAATGTGAAGCAGGCATTATTGAAACGCTTATCCGCTACAACAGTGGGTGACCCTGCGGTTGAAGGGGTCAGAATGGGGGGCATTGATTAACTTAGAGCAGCGCCAAGACGTACAAGAGAAAGTGAATTATTTATGTGATCATGGCTGTGATGTCCTATGTGGTGGGCAATTTGAAAAGTTGGAAGTTATTGGGGGAGATAGCCAACATGGAGCGTTCTATCCGCCAACGTTGTTGTATTGTGCAGAGCCTTTTAAATCTACAGCGGTGCATGAAATTGAAGCTTTTGGTCCCGTTGCCACATTAATGAGCTATGACAATATCGAACAGGCGGTGCAGTTAGCGATTTTAGGTGGAGGAAGCCTTGCGGGGACGTTAGTCACTGCTGACGCACAAGTCGCACAAGCGGTCATTCGTGCCGGTGCGCGGGCACATGGGAGAATGTTGATTTTAAATGAAGCATCAGCCGCGGAGTCCACAGGCCATGGTTCACCGCTTCCGTTACTGGTACACGGCGGTCCAGGCCGAGCAGGTGGTGGCGAAGAGCTCGGCGGGTTGAGAGCAGTCAAACACTATATGCAGCGTACGGCTATTCAAGGTAGCCCTTCTATGCTAACGGCAATTACTAAGCAATGGATCCGCGGTGCAGATACCATCGCTGATGTGGTTCATCCATTCCGCAAACATTTTGAAGACTTAGCAATTGGCGACACGTTACTGACCGCAAGGCGTACCGTTACAGAAGCAGATATTGCTAATTTTGCCTGTCTCAGCGGTGATAATTTTTATGTTCACGTTGATAAAATTGGTGCGGCACAGTCGTTATTTGGTGAACGAATTGCGCACGGCTATTTTGTCGTTTCAGCCGCAGCGGGCTATTTGTTGATGCAGGGGTTGGGCCCGTGATCGCCAATTATGGTATGGAAAGTTTGCGTTTTATTGAACCTGTGAAAATCGGTGACACCATACAAGTTCGCCTAACGTGCAAGAAAAAGATCAAAAAAACGCAAAAACTCGCTGAAGATAAGCCAAATGGCGTTGTTGAATGGGACGTGCAAGTGTTTAATCAGGATGACACCGTTGTGGCGTTGTACAGTATTTTAACGCTGGTGGAGCGTCGTGTTGGTGATTTTCATTAATCATTATACGGAGTGAATTAATTATTGAGCTAATAGGTGCTTTTTCAATCATTTTCTGTTGTGATGAGTGACCAGCAACAGAATGTAGGGAAACAAAGATGAAAACGCACCACCAAGCGGTTTATCAACAATTTGACCAGCAAGCCAATTCGTATTTAACCAGCCAAGTTCATGCACAAGGTGAAGACCTACTTGTTTTGCAACAATTGCTACAAGGTTGTCAGGATGAAGACGTGCTTGACCTTGGCTGTGGTGCAGGGCATGTCAGCTTTCATGCAGCACCGTTAGTGAAGTCAGTGACGGCTTATGATTTGTCCGACTCAATGCTCAATGTTGTGGCTAACAATGCACAAGAACGTGAATTAAATAATATCACAACCTGCAAAGGTACTGCGGAGTCTCTACCGTTTGGTGATCATTGTTTTGACCGAGTGATTAGCCGTTACTCAGCACACCATTGGCACGATGTGGAACAAGCGCTACGTGAGGTGCGCCGAGTGCTCAAACCGGGTGGAAAAGGCATCTTTATTGATGTGGTATCACCGGGACATCCATTATTGGATATTTACTTACAAACGGTCGAAGTGCTTCGGGATACCTCACACATTCGTGATTATTCTGCTGGAGAATGGTCTGGTATGTTTAATAGTGCGGGGCTATTTGTTCGTCGGGTGCAAAGTTTCCGTTTAGCATTGGAATTTACCAGTTGGGTTGAACGAATGCGGACACCACAGCCATTCGTCGAGGCTATCCGCCACTACCAAGGAACATTAAGTGATGAGGTAAAAAGCCACTTTGCAGTACAAGCCGATGGCTCATTTACCTCAGATGTGATGTTGTTTGAATTTCAGTGCCAATAACTATTTATTGCGCTAAAAATTGTTGTGATAAAAATTATTGTGCTAAAAACTGCGCTTGGTTTAATTGGCTAAGCGCGTTATTTACTGCAAAAATCGCACCGCGAACATCAGGAATACCAAAGGATTTTAATCGTGCACTGTGCTTGGTGAGATAAGCTTGTGCATCAGTTTCTGAAGCAAACAGATACACACCACCTGCCATTTGCGTTTGTGGGTTTTCAGTCCAAATCTTCCAAATAAAGCCCGGCTCTTGGTTAATTGATTCCGCCAAATCATTCATTGCGGATATCATTTCATCACCCCATGGCCCCTGATACGGAAAATCAACTTGTAAAATAACGCTCATATCTGCTCCTTATGATTGAGGCGCTATAGTAACCCTTAAAGTAAATAATAACTTTGCTATTCATCGTATTTCAAACGACTTATTGCTTCAAACTATTACGTTTACCTGCCTCAAATGCAGCTAGAGTCGCTAACCGAGCTTGTTTATGGTCAACAATGGGTTCTGGGTAATTAAGCGCTGTGTTGCTGGTTACAGCCCATTCATGTGGTGTATGAATATATTTGTCGGGCACTTGCTGCAATTCGGGCAGCCAGTGGCGAATAAAAGCCCCTTGTGCGTCAAACTTCTTCCCTTGAGTGGTTGGGTTAAAGATACGAAACCAAGGAGAGGCATCAACGCCTGTTGAGGCTGACCACTGCCAACCGCCGTTGTTCGCGGCTAAGCTGCCATCAAGCAGTTGGCTCATAAAGTATTTTTCACCTTTGCGCCAATCAATCAGTAAGTCTTTGACTAAAAAACTGGCCACAATCATTCGTAGACGGTTATGCATCCAGCCCGTTGTATTCAGTTGGCGCATAGCCGCGTCCACAATAGGATAACCCGTTTGTCCTGTTTTCCATGCTGCAAAATCGGTCGAAGAATCATTCCAGTGAATATGTTGTGTCCATTCAATAAATGGTTGGTGGCGGCTTAGGCGTGGAAATGCGACTAAAAGATGTGAATAAAATTCACGCCAGACTAACTCATTTAACCACGTGAACGCCCCACTATCAGGGTGATCTAACACTTGGGGGTTCTCTGCTTGTAATCGGTTGAAGCATTGGCGAGGGGATAGCACCCCCCACCGCGAGATAAGGTGATAATTGGCTGGTACCATCAATAGAGGGAATATCTCTATCATTTTGATAATCGCCGACTTTCAGGGAACAAAACTGCCTGAGTCGCGTTAAAGCCGATTTTTCACCGGCAGGAAATTGCTGGGAGTCTTCAATTGGCTGATGTGGAAATAACGGTGAAGCCCTATCAATGTTGATAGGGGCAGCTCGTTTTTCTGGGGCTCGTAGTGAACGGCAATCTGTCACGGTAAGTTGGGTGAGGAAGGCTCGGCGAAAGGGAGTATAAACTTGATACATCTCCCCTTTTTGAGTCGTCACGGAGCCGGGTGGTAGTAATAAATAGTCATCGAAAGCATGGATATGCAACCCATGAGGTTGATTGATTAACCACTCGTCTCGTTGTTTTTCGTTCCACTCATATTGCCGATTAAAAAACAAGGCATCCGCTTGCTGTGTCTTTGCGTAATCGAGTACCCATTGTGCTGCGTCGGCAAAATTAGCCACAGTTTGACAAACCAGTGGAATACCAAGCTCAGCGAGTGAATTTTGCAGTTCAGCAAGGTTTTGGTGAATGAATGAGATTTGTCGCTCAGCCATATCATGTTGTTGCCACTGCTTAGGGGTTGCAGTAAAAAGGGCAATGACTTTCGCATCTGGGTCTGCACAGGCGGAGGAAAGCGCTTTGTTATCGGTGACCCGTAGATCATGACGAAACCAGATAAGATGACAAACGTGTTTGGCTGCCATTACCTCCCCCCTTGGTTGATGTTTTGTTGGAATCAAAACAATAGGTTTTGAAAATAAACTAGGAAAATCAATTTATTGATTTTCGGCTGATAACACAAAGCGGGAAAAACCACGTGTTTATCCCGCTTTGTCAACAACCTGAAAGGGCCGGTAAACGGCCCTTTCATATTTAATCTAATTTAGGATGCTGATTGATTAAGGATTGGCGTTTTTTCTCAAGCTCAGCAATTTGTTGGTCAATATCTTCAACTTTTTGCTCAATATTGTCAAAGTGCTCGCTAAGAATTTCTTTTGCCTCGGCTTTATCTGATGCTGCTGGTGTTGCACCACGTAATGGTTTATTGGCCGTTTCTGGCATTCTGATACCTGTATATAAGCCAATTAAAGCAATTACGATTAAGTAATACGCTGGCATGTATAAGTCAGTAGTTGATTCGACCAACCATGCTGCAACAGTCGGTGTCGCACCGGCAATTAATACTGAAATATTAAAGGCAATAGCTAACGCACTGTAACGAATATGAGTTGGGAAAATCGCGGGTAAAATGGAAGCCATAACCCCTGTAAAACAGTTCAACAGCACCGCTAAAATCAATAAACCCAGGAAAATTAAGCCAACAGAACCACTGTTGATTAACATAAACGCAGGGTATGCCAATAAAATCAGCCCTACGCTACCGGTAATGACAAATGGGCGACGACCAATTTTATCACTGGTTAAACCGATAATCGGTTGAACAAATAACATACCAATCATAATTGCAATAATAATTAGCACACCATGGTCAGTAGAGTAATTCAGGTTGTGTGATAAGTAACTTGGCATGTAGGTCAGCAACATATAGTAAGTCACGTTGGTTGCGATAACCAAGCCAACACAAATCATCAAGCTTTTCCAATACTTAGTCGCCACTTCACGTACTGAGATTTTTGGTGGATTTTGAATATTGGCTTTATCTTGTTTTTCTAACGATTCAACATGTTGTTGGAACGCAGGAGTTTCTTCCAGTGAATGACGTAGATATAACCCAATGATCCCTAACGGTAACGCTAAGAAGAACGGAATTCTCCAGCCCCAATCATGGAAGTTAGCTTCCCCAACGATACTGGAAATTAGTACTACGACACCCGCACCTAAGACAAAACCGGCGATAGAGCCAAAGTCTAACCAACTTCCCATAAAGCCACGTTTACGGTCTGGTGAGTATTCAGCAACAAAGATTGCAGCACCGGAATATTCACCACCTACCGAGAAACCTTGAGCTAACTTAGCAATTAATAACAGAATGGGGGCCCAGATACCGATGCTCTCATAAGATGGAATCAAACCAATACAGAAGGTACTGACTGCCATGATGATAATCGTCATCGAAAGGACTTTTTGACGGCCGTATTTGTCACCTAAGATACCAAAAACGACGCCGCCTAATGGCCTAACTAAGAAAGGCACGGAGAAAGTGGCTAATGCGGCAATCATCTGTACGCTCGGTGATGCGTCCGGAAAGAAAACCTGACCTAGAACATAGGCTAAGAAACCGTATACCCCAAAATCAAACCATTCCATCGCATTACCCAGCGAAGCCGCGGTAATTGCTTTTTTGAGTTTACCGTCATCAATAATAGTAATATCACTAATATTTAACGGTTTTTCTTTTTTCTTCTTGAATCTCATGAAACCATCCTCTTATTTTAATTTCAATAACCGAAACAACAGCATTTAAGATGTGGGTTTTCATACATCGGTAAAATATAAAACCTTATTATTTAGAATAGACGTTGTTTACGTAATAGATAAGTTTTTAGTGTTTTTATGTAGAGCTGAAATAACAGGCTAAAATAGGTACGTAATGGGTAGAATAATGAGAGCGTTTGTCTTTTGAATACAGCAAAAAAGCCACCTTGAGTTAAAAAATACAGTACTAATACTACATTAATATCGAACAAATGTAAAATATAGGTGTTTTATACTAATTCATATGCCTTAGTAGGATTTTGTGTTAGTAATATAATGATTGAACTGAATAATTGAAAAAATAGAGGCTCAGGAAAGGATAGTGTAAAATAAATTGTTTAAAATCAATTTAATACATTTTGATAGGTGAGTTTTAGCCTGTCATAAATATATAAGGTTAGCAATTTAATATGGTCGAAATAATGGTATTGTTGCGATGAAGAATATATGAAGATAACCCCATCCTTTTACGATGCTCTTGTTTTGCTTAACCTATTAATAACTCGTCTATTTATTTATCTTGTTGCTATCCTCTTCTTTTGATAATAACGGTGGATTATGCTGTTCTATTTTATATTTAATTTGATGAGTAGGAATGAGGAATTTACTTAGTTACAATCAATCTATTGTCGATATTGGGTTTGATATAAGCGAGTATGACAAAATTCTATTTTGAATGTTGTTATGCATCTAAAAATACCCTTCATATTTTGTACTGCAAGATATCAAGGGTATCACATCCGACTTAAAAGAGTGCCATTATGAAAAAACAGAGTGTTGCATCCTATATTGCAAAAGTACTTGATAATGCAGGTGTTAAACGTATTTGGGGCGTTACAGGAGACTCGTTAAATGGCTTAACCGACAGCTTACGTCATCAAGGCGCTATTGAGTGGCTAGGAACTCGTCATGAGGAAGTGGCTGCCTTTGCTGCGGGTTCAGAAGCTCAGCTAACCGGTAATTTAGCCGTATGTGCAGGCTCTTGCGGGCCAGGAAATATGCATCTTATTAATGGGTTGTATGATTGCCACCGTAATCGCGTACCCGTATTGGCGATTGCTGCTCATATTCCATCCAGCGAAATTGGTAGTAATTATTTCCAAGAAACTCACCCAACTGAATTATTCCGTGAATGCAGCCATTACTGTGAAATGGTCTCTAACCCAGAGCAAATTCCACAGGTCCTTGGCATCGCTATGCGTAAAGCAATTTTGAATAAAGGGGTATCAGTGGTCGTAATACCGGGGGATATTGCGCTAAAAGATGCACCAGAATCAGCGAAAGAAACATGGTATCAGCCACAAGCGCCACTTATTATGCCTCAGCGGAGTGAAATCGAAAAACTCGCCGAATTGCTGAATCAATCTAAGAATATCACGTTATTCTGTGGAAATGGCTGCGCAGGCGCTCACGATGAAGTGGTTAAGCTAGCAGAAACACTAAAAGCACCGGTAGTACATGCGTTACGTGGTAAAGAACATATTGAATGGAATAATCCATACAGTGTTGGAATGACAGGCTTGATAGGTTTTTCATCGGGTTACCACGCGATGATGAACGCAGATACGGTTGTTTTGTTAGGAACACAATTTCCATACCGTCCTTTCTATCCAAGCGAAGCTAAAATTATTCAGGTTGATATTAATGCAGGTAGTTTGGGTTCTCATTGCCATATAGATATGGGTCTGATTGGTGATATCAAAGCAACATTAGATGCATTACAGCCACATTTAGAGGCTAAACAGGATACAAAACACCTTGATGGCGCTTTAAAACATTATGCAGAGGCTAGAAAAGGGTTAGATGACCTCGCTAAACCGGGTCATGAAGGATTAATACATCCACAGTATCTTGCAACAAAAATTAGTGAATTAGCCGCCGATGACGCGATTTTCACTTGTGACGTGGGAACCCCGACAGTATGGGCCGCGCGTTATTTGAAAATGAACGGTAAGCGCCGTTTAATTGGCTCCTTTAACCATGGATCAATGGCGAACGCGATGCCACAGGCTATCGGTGCACAAGCCGTTGATAAAAAACGCCAAGTGGTTGCAATGTGCGGTGATGGCGGTTTCAGTATGCTAATGGGGGATTTTATCTCTCTTTCCCAAATGCAATTGCCAGTAAAAATCATCATTCATAACAATGGCGTACTTGGTTTTGTGGCCATGGAAATGAAAGTGGCAGGTTTCTTGACTGCGGGAACAGATTTACAGAACCCTAACTTTGCAGCGATTGCGAGTGCCGCGGGTATCAAAGGCATTCGTGTTGAAAAAAGTGAAGATCTAGACGGTGCATTAAAAGAAGCTTTTGCCCATAATGGGCCAGTGGTGGTTGATGTCTTGACTGCCAAACAAGAGCTGTCTATGCCGCCAGAAATCGCAGCACAAGAAGCAAAAGGCTTTAGCCTATATATGTTAAAAGCGATTATGAGTGGTCGCGGTGATGAAGTCGTTCAATTAGTGAAAACAAACTGGCTACGTTAAGTCATTATTGTGAATAGCGGGAAAGCCCAATTCAGATGGATTGGGCTTTTTTATTTATCAATATCCTGCGGCTGACTGACTACGCCACAAATGGGCGGCAACCAGTGCGCGCCATGGGGAGAATTGCTCCAACCATTTTTCCGTTTCTTTGGCGGTAGGCTGTTCTGATTTCGCGAGCAATGTTTGCAGATTACGTCTTACCGCTACATCCCCATGTAATGAGCCATCTAAGTAATTGAATCCTCGTAGTAAAGCATAGCTCACAGTCCAAGGGCCAATACCTTTGATTTGTAATAATTGCTCAGTTATTTGATTCGCATTGGAGTGAGTAACCTGCTGTGATAAATCAATTTGTTGATTTTCGATGGCTTCACAAAGGGCTCTGAGGGCGACAATCTTACCTTTTGAAAAGCCTGTTTTGCGCAGGGTTTCGTCATCAACTAACTTGATTTGTGGAGTGTCGGGGAAACACCAAATACCTGAAGTGTGCTGAATTCCCACAGCTTGAATAAAGCGCCGACGAATGGCGATAGCCGCATGAACACTAATTTGTTGGCCTATAATAGCCCAAACTAACGCTTCAAATGCGCTGGCAGATTGATAAATCCTTAATCCTCTTTGCTTTCCAATGAGCTGACCAAGTACTGGAGTTTCAAGGTAGTGTTTTTCGAACTCATCAATATTCTGTTTTAAGCCGAGTACATGCTGTGCCAGCGTTAATAGGTCTGGTTCATTGATAATGACAGATGGGGAGTCAATTGCTAATGAAATCGTTGCGTGTTGCTTTTGAAGCTCCAATGTCATTTTTGTTGCATGTTGTTGCCATATTATGCCCTTGTGTAATGTGTTTTTTTCCACTATTTCCGCGACATTGTGTTGATCTCTCAGATGAAAGGCAAAAAAATCACCATAAAGGTAATTGGTAGGGAGAGTTAGCTGTGCGGTAAATATTTGCATAATGATGGCCTTGTCAGATTTTTCTTTATTCACAATATTATTGTGAATTAGCGCATTTAGTTACTCATTTTTTACAGAGCAGATATGTTATCTTGTACAGAGCTATTTATTTTGTACTGATATTATTTATCCATTTAATAAGGAAGTGTAAATGAAAACTGAGGGTCACAGTTCATCTCATGGCACTTCGGTACCATCATCACAACCAAGGCAAGAATTAACAGGCATTGGTGGATGGCTTATTTTACCCATGTTAGGGATAGTTTTGTCTTTGATTATTTTGCCTTTTTCTATTTATGAGCAAAATGTTCAAGTGATTGAGTATTGGATTGAATTAACAGACCCACAATCAAGCTCATTTATTCCATTATTTAAAGAGCTCATCTACTTTGAGGTTTTAGGTAACGTTATTTTATACGCGACCTTGCTTTTTCTAAGTTATGTCTTTTTTACAAAGAAAAAACTCACAATTAAAATTTATATTTTTTTCCAGATCTTTTCGTTAGTTTTGACGGTTACGGATATCATACTCGCAAGTATTTTATTGGATTTAGAAGTTGAATCCTCGGATATCAAAGATATTTTTCGGGCACTAATTGCTTGTGCAATTTGGATACCGTATTTTTTAGTTTCAAGGCGAGTTAAAAATACCTTTGTAAATTAACAAATAAAATTTTGTGATTTTTTATTGGGTAGGTAAATGATGATTAAATGCAAACGAGTTTATGACCCTGTTGACGATAACGATGGCTACCGTGTGCTTATTGATAGACTGTGGCCAAGAGGAATAAAAAAAACAGATTTACAACACGACTCTTGGAATAAAGACGTTGCACCTTCTAATGAACTGCGTAAATGGTTTCATCAGAACACAGATCAGTTTGCACAGTTTATCGAACGATATCAGCAGGAACTTAATAACACAACGGCTTGGCAGGCGTTGGTTTCTCAGGCAAAACAAGGTGATTTAACACTGTTATACAGTGCTAAAAATACAGAATATAATCAAGCAATTGTACTCAAAGCATTTCTTGAAGATAAAATGCAAAGTAAAAGTAAATAAAGGTTATCGGAATGGATATTCAGCAATCAACCACACAAACAGAGCCAGCAATAATATCATCGGTGGCTCAACCAACGGTTAAAAAGCCGTTACAGGGGATTAGTGGCTGGTTAATTTTACCAATTATCGGACTGTTTTATATGCTGTACAAAACAGTCATGATGTTATTGCAAGAAATTTCACAAGTTCAAACCGCATGGCCATTGGCAACTCAAGCGGATTCTGATTTTTATATTCCAGGTTTTGCGACAGGTTTCTATCTCTTGCAACTAGGTTATGGTGTTTTGATTGCACTGTTTCTTTGGACATTTATCGCCGCAGTTAAATGGAAAAAACAAGCGAAGTGGCTTATTTATCATCACTATGGTGTTATTTACTTTAATGGTATTGGTTGCCCGTTTTGTATTCCCATATATATTTGGATTGGAAATTAATCACTCAAATATTATTACAGCCATAAATGGCAGCTTCTATTGTGTGTTATGGATCCCCTACTTTTTAGTTTCACATCGCGTCAAAAATACGTTTATCCATTAAAGTATCTGGCCACTCCATATTAGTAGTGGCCTAACATACGGTTATTTATCAGAAAGATTTAGAGTGTGGGTTATATTGCAGTTTGCAATAAACGCGTCATCGTGGGAAACCAGTAATAGTGTTCCTTGGTAGTCCTGCAATAGCGCTTCAAGTAGTTGTTTTGAATCTAAGTCTAAATGATTATCGGGCTCGTCGAGTAATAAAATAGCGGGTGGACTCGGGCTATGTGTGAGTGCCAATAGCGTTGCTTTTAGCTGCTCACCACCACTGAGCTGCTGTAGTGGTAACAATGACTTATCTCCTCGTATCCGCAACATGCCTAATTGCGTGCGCCACTGTTCTACAGTAAATACAGGTTGGTATTGATAAAGCGCTTCAGCGACAGGCAATGTTTTATCGAGTAAATTGAGGTGTTGATCTAAATAGCAAAACTCACCGCTTAGGCGGTACTCTCCTGAAGATGATGGCAACAGGCCTGCAAGCACTTTAAGTAGCGTTGATTTACCGCAACCATTAACTCCTTGAATATGCCAGTGCTCTCCACTGTATACAGTGAATGAGAGTGGTGACGAATAACCGTAAAGCAAACGCAAGTCAGAAGCAAAAATTGTGACTTTATTTCCTTCATTTTGATAGTTAATCGTCATTTTTTGCGGCTTGATATGGCGAGCTCTTTCTTGGTTTTCCTGTTGCTGGTTTTGTAGATTATCCATCACTCGTTGGTGCCGCTCTGCGACATTTGATTGCTTTTTCTCCGCACGATTTTTCTGCATATCAAGCAGCAGTAAGGATTGCGACCCACCATAGCGAATTTTTTCACCTTGTTTTTTGCGTTGAGCGGCTTTTTGTAATGTGGCTTGCTGTTGTTTTTTCTCTTGGTGAATGCGTTTTTCTAAGCGTTCACCTTGTGCGTCAATTGCAGCGATTTCCAAGTTTTTTTGGGTATCGTATAACGTATAATTTCCCCCATATTCATGTAAGCCTTTTTCCGTTAACTCAAAAATGGTATCCATTTCTTCTAATAGGGTTCTGTTGTGAGAAATAATGAGACAACCAGCTCGATGCTCAGTAAGCTTTTGATTGAGCCATTGCCGACTTTGTGTATCTAAATGGTTATCTGGTTCATCAAGTAGCAAAAAGTGGTTTTGATGAAGAAATGCACGACAAAGGGCTAGGCGAGTACGTTCCCCCCCCACTTAAATGGGCAATGGGGGCTTCCATTGAGATAGCGAGTCCTGATGAATCCAATAAACTTTGCCATTGGGAAGGTAAATGCCATTTATCTTCCGTTAGTTCAAAATCTGCCAAAGAACCATTCCCTGCCTCAATGCGTGAAAATGCGTGATAAAGTTCATTCATGCCTAAGGCATCGACGAGTGTTTCGCCAGTTAGTCGCGTTAATTGCTCGACATAGATAAAGGGAAGGTTCCAATGTACATTCCCTTGCGTAGGGGATAATTGGTCAGCAAGAATACGCATCAAGACAGATTTTCCTTTGCCATTATGACCAATTAGGGCATTTTTTTGGCATGACAGCGTCCCGCTTAACGGAGGAAAAAGGGCGGTTTGGTTAAATTCAATATTGAGCTGTGAAAAGTGACAAGCAATCGTCATATGCACCTCCAAAATAATGAGGACAGACAACGTCGTTGACTTATCAAGAAGCGTCGATGAAAGCGGTTGCCTGCCAGGAACAGAAAAATGAATACCAAAAGGGTATTGGAAAATATTTTCTGGCAGTGCTTAGTTCATCGTGAGGCGTACCTGCGAAGTTGGGTGAGCGATAAATTCGCACACATTATAAACAGGTTAAATTGATTTATGCAACTTATCGTGATTGGGTTTTTTCTGAAAGTCGTGCTAACGATTTAATAATAGAAAAAACCAGTCAATAATAGCGACTGGCTTTTTCCATTAACAACGAGATTTTATAACAACGAGATTTTTACGATTATGCAGAGGTATTCTCTGACAACCATTGAGCAATGCGCTGCTTTTCTTCTTCATTCAGCCACATACCCAATTTAGTGCGACGCCAAATAGCAT
Organism: Providencia rettgeri; assembly: GCA_900455085.1. Lineage (NCBI taxonomy): Bacteria > Pseudomonadati > Pseudomonadota > Gammaproteobacteria > Enterobacterales > Morganellaceae > Providencia > Providencia rettgeri. The sequence goes on from UGTZ01000001.1 coordinate 208,974, forward strand.
CATCCAACTCTGTTACCCATTCATGTTTGACTAAGTAACGTAATTCCGCTTCGTAGACATTCGCAGAGAATGCTTCACCGAGGTCGCTGAGTGAATTCGCGCCTTCAAGGATTAATTTACTGTTGCTACCGTAGGCTCTGGCAAAACGTAGCGCTAAGCCTTCAGGAAGCCATTGATAATGTTGACGCAACACGCGTGCATAACCATCACGGTCACAACCTTCGATATCACCACCCGGTAATTGGCCATTTTTGGTCCATGGGCTACCTGCATTTGGATAGTAAGTCGCTAATTTATTCACAGCGGCTTCCGCTAACTTACGATAAGTCGTTAATTTACCACCAAATACAGACAACAATGGCGCTTGGCCTTGTTCATCGTGAATATCCAATGTGTAATCACGAGTAATGGCTTGTGGTGAGTCTGATTCATCGTCGCACAGAGGGCGAACACCTGAATAATCCCAAACAATATCACTCACGGTTAACTGCTTTTTGAAGTGGTCGTTATACACTTTCAGTAAATAGTTAACTTCGTTTTCATCAATTTTGACGTCTTTCGGGTCGCCTTTATATTCTACGTCAGTCGTACCGATGATAGAAAACTCATCCATCCACGGGATAACAAATACAATACGGTTATCTTCATTTTGTAAGATGTACGCTTGTGGTTCATCATGTGCGCGTGGAACGACAATGTGGCTACCTTTGATTAGGCGAATACCATAAGGTGATTTTAATTTCAGTCCATCATCAAAGAACTCTTTTACCCAAGGCCCTGTGGCATTAACCAGCCCTTTCGCTTTCCATGTATGAGTTTCACCCGTACGTAAGTCTTGAGCTTCAACAACCCATAAACCGTTTTCACGGTAGGCGCGAGTCACTTTTGTGCGAGTACGAACCTCACCATTCTTACGTACCACTTCTTGAGCGTTTAACACAACTAAACGCGCATCATCAACCCAACAATCGGAATATTCAAAACCTTTCGTTAATTCAGGTTTGAGTACAGAGTGTTGGTTGAATTTCAGACCTTTACTGCTTGGTAAGCTGACACGTTTGCCTAAATGGTCATATAAGAATAGGCCAATGCGGATCATCCAAGCTGGACGTAAATGAGGCTGATGAGGTAAGCGGAAGCGCATTGGGAAGGCTATATGTGGTGCTAATCGTAATAGCACTTCACGTTCAGCCAATGCTTCGCTCACTAATCTAAATTCATAATGCTCTAAATAACGTAAGCCACCGTGAATGAGTTTAGAACTCGCAGATGAAGTCGCACTTGCCAAGTCTTGAGCTTCGAGCAGTAATACCGATAATCCACGACCTGCAGCATCTGCTGCAATACCAGCGCCGTTGATCCCGCCGCCGATGACAATCAAGTCTTTAGTTTCCATGCATCCCCCTGAGATGTTCGAAACACTTTCAATAATGTTCGTTTTCGCTCATTTGATTGTAGTCAAAATAGATAGTGATGCCAACTATTATTAATGAAAAAAATAACAACTGCGTGATATTGGTAACAATTTTTTTTCAATACCCACAAATAAAATATTGTTATTTACAATGAAAAAAAGAGAGTTTCGCGCGAAAAAGAAAAAAACAATGGCAAGGCGGGGGAGACTAAAATAGGGAAGGATACTAAGAAGTATGATGGCAGCGGGCGCTACCATCATTAAGATAATTATTTGATTAACAAAGCTCTAATTGAACATTATGTTGCTCAATGACTTTGAGAATGCTGTCAGGTGGCTGTTTATCCGTAAATAAGTAGTCAATCAGGTTCATATTGCCCAAATTAACCATCGCGTTACGACCAAATTTAGAATGGTCGGTGACGAGCATGACACAGCGTGAGTTTTCAATAATCGCGCGTTTGGTACGAACTTCATGGTAATCGAACTCAAGTAATGAGCCATCCATATCAATACCACTGATACCCAAAATACCGTAATCTAACCTAAATTGAGAAATAAAATCGAGGGTCGCTTCACCGACAATACCGCCATCTCTTGAGCGAACTTCACCCCCCGCTAAAATTAGGCGGAAGTCTTCTTTTGGCATCAGTAATGTGGCGACATTAAGGTTATTGGTCACCACGCGTAGGTTTTTGTGATTAACCAATGCGTGAGCAACGGCTTCGGGAGTGGTACCAATATCTATAAACAATGTTGCACCGTCAGGAATTTGGCTCGCAACATGTTGTGCGATACGCGCTTTTTCATCTGACCACATGATTTTACGGTCATTATAAGCCGCATTCACGGAACTTGAAGGCAGTGCTGCACCACCGTGGTGCCGCTGAATTTTATTTTGTTCAGCGAGGTCATTGAGGTCTCGACGGATTGTTTGAGGGCTTACCTCAAAGTGTTCGACGAGTTCTTCAGTACTGACATATCCCTGAAGACGCACAAGCTCAACTATTGCATCATGTCTCTGGGTTTGTTTCACAGCGTTAGCCTCTAATTATTAAAATGTTTTATCTGGAGCTCTGGTGTTTAAAACTGTGCCTATTATCCCATACTCCCATCAATAAGCCGATAATTAACCCTGAAGTATGTGCGGCATTCGCAATATGCATACCTAAAACATCGAAGTAACCGAAAAAAAGCCAGATAATAGAGAATATCATTAACCCTCGAGGGACGCTGATGCCACTTTCAGGCCGACGTTCACCCCGTTAACCACACATAGCTGACAAGGGCATAGACGACACCAGATAAGCCGCCAAAGTTGTTTTCACTAAACAGCGACTGCCCCCAGTTACTAAACAGTGCAGAGACTAGTAAGATAGTGAATAATTTACCCGTTCCCAGCTTTCGCTCAACTTGCCCAGCCAGAAACCACCATAGCGCAAGGTTGAAACCAATATGTGATAGCGAAAAGTGCACCAATGCAGGGCTAAACCAACGCCAAAGTTCCGTTTGTTGGTCGCCAATAGGCCATGCTAAATAGCGTAGAACTTCTCGGGCATCGGTCATTTCTACCCAAAGATATACAACAATCGACAATAAAATAACAGCGATAGTTAAAGGGCCAGATTGTTCTTTAAGGTAGCCCCAGGTCAGGTAGTTACGATATTGAAACTGGGTATCTGCGCTTCCCGTGTGCCAACTGGCTTCTAGATAGCGGGGGTGATTTGGATCTTGTAAAAAAATATCTAATTCTTTCTGGGTTTGAGATTGAAATTGCTCATCTTCTAGCCAAAGCTCAAAGACGGCTTGTTCCTGTGATGGCTTTATTATTAAGTGGATATTTTTGCTAGCCATATAGTCAACAAAGGCTTGTGCCATTCTAGGATTAGCAAAAGAGGTGATGTGGATCATGAATGCGTTTTCTCATCTAGAGAGCCGTAACGGCTTGTGGATATTCCCTTAACCATGCTTCAAATCCACCATTGATGCTGTATACAGATTCAAAGCCAATGTTGATCAGATATTGTGCAGCGCCTTGGCTACTGTGCCCATGGTAACACATCACCATAACTGGTTGTTCGTAATCCGTTTGTTCTAGAAATTGGCTTAGTGACTCATTGGTGAGGTGATAGGCCCCACTAGCATGGCCTGCGCGGAAACTTTGTGGGTCTCGTACATCTACCAATATGGCAGTACCGTCCACCCAATGTTGGTAAGCTTGCTCTGGTGTTAGTGTTTCAAAATGGTCCATAAAATACCAAATACAGTAGGTAACAACCGATAAAAGGTTAATGAGAGGCACCCGTAAAAAACCAAGTGCCAAATACTCGTGGTATTGATTAGTAGAAAGAGTGCTCGCCACGTTGGTGTTCAGTCAGGTCTTTAACGCCTTTTAGCTCACCTTCAAACATTTTGAGAAGTTCTTTTTCGATACCTTCTTTAAGAGTGACATCAACCATTGAACAACCGTTACAGCCGCCACCAAATTGCAGAATTGCAAAGCCTTCATCGGTGATTTCCATCAGGGAAACACGGCCACCGTGGCTGGCAAGTTGAGGGTTAATTTGTGACTGTAAAAACATACTCAACACGTTCAATTAATGGTGCGTCATCAGAGACCTTACGCATTTTGGCGTTTGGTGCTTTTAACGTCAGTTGTGAGCCCAGTTGGTCGGTAACGAAGTCAATCTCGGCATCATCTAAGAATGGCGCGCTAATTTCATCAACATAAGCAGATAATTTCTCGAACTTTAGTTCTTTATCTGTTGCTTCAACGGCACCCGGAGGGCAGTATGACACACCGCACTCTGCGGTTGGTGTGCCTGGGTTGATAACAAAAACACGGATTTGAGTTCCTGGCTCTTGATTTTCCAACAATTTGGCAAAATGAGCCTGTGCTGCTTCAGTAATATTAATCATAATCATTTGCTCAATAATAGTTGACTGCTTTAGTTGGTTATAATACGCCCATTTACCCCTTTCCTACAAGGTGCGACACAGTGACCATGCATCAACAGTATGTACACCCGCACAAATCAACAATTGTGCTGCGGTATTCATGGTGGAACCTGTTGTAATAACATCATCAAGAACAGCAACATGTAGGTTTGAAACCGAGTTGTTTAAGGTAAATGCTCCCTTTAGGTTATTTCGGCGATACTCACGTTTTAGTGTAATCTGTGCCAGTGTAGCACGACTACGTGATAATGAATTTTGCGAATAGGGGATATTTAACCATCTGGATAAATTTTCGCCTATTAATGCCATATGGTCAAATCCTCTCCACCACAGACGGCGGCGATGCAGTGGAATGGTGATGATTAAGTCCGGTTTTTGCCATTTTTGTTGGCGGTAACCCGTGAGCCAAAATAACGCAAAAATTCGTGCTAGAGTAAAAGCAAGTTGAGATTGTTTTTGAAATTTAAAACGATGGATTAACAAGCGTAAAGCGCCTTGGTACGGGGTTACTGTGATAATTCTCTGCCATGCGGGAGGGTTTTTTAGGCAACGTCCGCACTCCATGGTAGGCTGCTCACAGGGTAAAGCGCAGCGTAAACAGCAGGTTGGCATTTTAGGTAGTCCTTTGAGGCAAAAATGACAAACACCCTGATGAGTTAATTTTAGTGATTGGTGACATAGCCAGCAGCCCCCCTCCATTGTTAGCATAGTAGCGTCCCGTTAAAACGAATTGACAAATAAATGAATGAAGAGAGTGTAACGATGGCAAAGTTATATTGGCAGACCGTTGGTGAAGGTAAACAAGATCTTGTGTTGCTGCACGGATGGGGACTGAACGCACAAGTCTGGCAAACAATTATTCCGCGAATCGCTTCGCACTTTCGGGTTCATTTAGTTGACCTGCCAGGTTATGGGCGTAGCCAAGGTTTCCTTCCTATGAATATTCAATCAATGGCAAATATTTTGTGGGAACAAGCGCCTAAAAACGCGATTTGGCTCGGTTGGTCACTTGGTGGGCTAGTTGCAAGTCGTGTTGCGCTTGACCATCCTTATGAAGTCAAAGGGTTAATTACCGTTGCTTCTTCTCCATGCTTTAAAGCAGAAGAAAACGGTTGGGCGGGGATCCGACCGGAAGTTTTATTAGGTTTCGAACAGCAACTTTCGGCTGATTTTCATCGTACCGTTGAGCGTTTTTTAGCATTGCAGACATTAGGGACAGAAAGCGCAAGAAATGATGCTAGAACCTTGAAGTCCGTGGTACTTGAACAACCTATCCCAACGGTTGAAACGTTAAATGCCGGGCTTGAATCATTGCGTACCGAAGATTTGCGCGATGAATTAAAACAGTTACCCATTCCTTTCTTGCGCATTTATGGTTATCTCGATGGCTTGGTACCGCGCAAAATAGTGCCCATTTTAGATGAGCTTTACCCTAATTCCCCATCTGTCATTATGCGCAATAGTGCCCATGCACCCTTTATTTCCCATCCTGATGAGTTTTGCGAATACCTGTTGGATTTTCAAAGTCGTATCGAGGAATAAATAAAAAAATCAGCCTAACTCATGGCTGATTTTTTTGTGGTGTACCTATTATTTGATTTTATACACAAAATGAGCGCAATCAGTGCTTTCTGGGCAGCCTTTACAACTACTGCCCGTTAAACAAGCATTGATATCGACTTGTTCAATTTTTTCTAAGCTGACGAGTTTCTCAACCATCGCTTGAATTAATGGAACCGGTGTATTTAGCTGCTCACTGAGTAGCGAGATGTCAGCTTGCCCATATAAGGCGATTAAATCTCTTATTTGCAGCAAGCTAGTCATCGTTTTATTCCTTAGTGGCAAGCATCACTTGAACAGCCAGAACATTGCTCTGCAGTTTTGCTTTTGATGTTCAGGGTTACGCGGCTACGCATGCGGCGTAAGAATATGAACAAGGCAAGGTTGAATAGGACAACCGCAGCAATGGTAATCAAACTGCTTTGTGGGTGCTCGCTGAATGTGGCAACTTGGTAAAACAGAGCCGCGAGGCTATAAGCCACATTCAAGCCCCACAGAATGGAGAAACTCATCCAACTTTTATTGGTTTCACGTGCGATAGCACCCATCACCGAGACGCAAGGCACATACAGTAAGACGAAGATTAGGTAGCTATAGGCAGCAATGCCTGAACCAAATTTCGCTGCCATAGTGCCCATTGAACCGGACTCCATCTCTCCATCACCTTTACTGGCTTCGATAGGGTTTGATAGCGCACTTAAGGTAAAGGTTTCTTTTAAGCTGTCCCAAGTTTCAGAAACCGCATCTCCCAGTTCTTCCCATAAATTGAATGATTCTGCATCGAATGGCTCAGAAGTAATGGCTTCAGCGGTATACAGAGTATTTAAAGTTCCCACGACGACTTCTTTAGCCATCGCCCCGGTAATTAACCCCACGGTCGCTTGCCAATTATCTGCATGCACACCAATCGGCTGTAACGCAGGGGTAATGACTTTACTGACAGAAGCGAGTGCAGAGTCATTAATATTATCAACAGGCTTACCAGAGAAAGAGAAACTATTTAATGCACCAATAAAGATACTGGCAACGACGATAACTTTACCCGCTCGTACCACAAAGCCTTTTAGGCGTTGCCATGTTTGAATCAGCAATGTTTTGATGTGCGGTACATGGTAAACCGGAAGCTCCATAATAAACGGAGAGGCCTCGCCACGCATAAGGGTATGTTTTAGTAATAACCCTGTCAAAATGGCGACAACAATCCCTAAAATATAGAGAGAAAAGACCACACTAGCCCCATTTTTGCCAAAGAAAGCGGCAGCAAAAACAGCGAAAATGGCAAGCCTTGCACCACAAGACATAAACGGTGCCATTAGTACCGTAATGAGCCTTTCACGTGGTGCATCTAGCGTGCGTGCACCCATAATTGATGGTACGTTACAGCCAAAGCCGACAATCAACGGTACGAAGGATTTACCTGGTAAACCTAGCGCCTGCATGAGGCGGTCCATCACGAAAGCGGCTCGTGCCATATAACCCGAGTCTTCCAGTATTGAAAGAAACAGGTACATCATCCCGATTTGTGGTACTAACGGTAATACTGTATTAATACCACCGCCGACACCTTGGGCAAGGAAAATAGTGAGCCAATCAGGGAAGCTGAAATAGGCACCAACCCACTGAATACCATGAATAAATATCGCCTCAGAAGCACCTTCAAAGAAAGGCTGCAATGCCCCACCAATGTTAATGGCTAAGACAAACATCAGGTACATCACAAATAAGAAAATAGGTACACCGAGCCAACGGCTCAGAATAAATCTATCCAGTGATTGTGTTAGTCGATTTGGTTCAGCGGCGCTATTGTTAATCGCGGCATGACAAATTGTGGCAATAGATTGATAACGTGCGTCAGCGATGAGTAGTTCAGGCTCTTCGTTTAAGCCTTCTTTCAGTGTTTGGCGTATCGCCAGTAATTGCCCTTCAGATATTTCTGCGCGTTGGCGGCTATAAATATCTCCTTCGAGAATTTGTAATGCTAACCAGCGGCGTTGCTGATGGCTAAATTGTTGTGTTGAAATTTGTTTAGATAACGAATCCACTGCCTGCAATAACTGGGGTGGATATTCCACAAGGGCTTGTTGGCTATTTTGTGGATGTGTATCAATGGCTTTTTTCAGTTTATCGATACCAGTTGCTCGAGTTGAAACCATTGGGATCACAGGGCAACCGAGCTGTTTTTCTAATTCAGCAATATTAATATCAATATGTTGGCTTTGAGCGATATCCAACATATTCAAGGCAACAATACATGGAACGCCTAACTCAACTAATTGTAATGTCAGATAGAGGTTACGCTCTAAATTGGATGCATCGACAACATTAATGAGCATGTCGGCCTCACCACTTAAAATAAAGTAGCAGGCGATTTGTTCGTCGAGAGAGGTTTGTTCAGAAATGGTGGTCAAAGAGTAAGTGCCGGGTAGGTCAACAAGCTCGATTTTATGGTCATCGGTATGGAAGCGACCCACTTTTCGTTCAACAGTGACCCCTGCCCAGTTACCGACCCGCTGCCTTGACCCTGTAAGTTGGTTAAATAGGGTCGTTTTGCCTGCATTGGGGTTACCAATTAAGCCGATAGTTAATCGTTTCATAGTGTTTGCCAATAATAAAAAAGAAATACTTAAACGGTGGTCGCTTCATCTAGATTGAGTAGGGCAAGATCCTTTTTACGCAGCACTAAGCTGACACGGTGAGTTTCTATTTGTACAGGATCACCAAAAGGCGCCAAGCGCACCACTTTAAAGACAGAACCCGGAAGTAAACCGAGTGAGAGTAGTTTTTGTCGGTATGCAGGACTGATTTCTGGAGAGAAACCAAGTATTTTGTAACTGCATTGAGGAAGTATTGCCATAGTGTCTTCCTAATCATTTAATTCATAATGATATCGATGACAATTGTTAAAGATTACAATTGCTCAGGTAATAAGACTGCCAAACAAAAATAAATCTAATTAACAATGAGAATCATAATCATCCACCTTTTGTTATATTTAGCCTCTTTTTTCGTCAGTTTGACTTGATGTGGATCAACGAAGCATTGAGTTTGCGGTGTTTCGTTAGCAAAAGTAATGGCGGAGTAAACGCGGGGGGAGAGGGTGGAATAATGTTCAATATATTGGTTGGGATAATTAATTACAGCGATTATTTTTTGATATAGGCATCACAATAAGTACATTGCGATGCCTATTAAAAAGTTAGCGCTTCTTGCCAAATGCAGCAGCAAGGGCATCACTCATGGCACTATTACCAGAAGATGCGTTGTTTTGGCGTGAATTACCTCTTGATTGAGGAGCCTTACGTGTATTTTTGTCCTGTTCTGGGGCAGCACGGCGAGGTGCACTGTTAGAATCACCGGCTTGTTCATCTAAACGCATCGTTAACGCAATACGTTTGCGCGCAATATCCACATCTAACACTTTGACTTTTACAATGTCACCGGCTTTTACCACTTTGTGTGGGTCTTCGACATAACTATTTGAAAGTGAAGAAATATGAACTAAACCGTCTTGGTGAACACCAATATCTACAAAGGCACCGAAGTTAGTCACATTGGTAACCGCACCTTCTAAAATCATGCCAGGAGTCAGGTCCTTCATGGTTTCTACGCCTTCCGCGAAGGTCGCTGTTTTAAACTCAGGACGTGGGTCACGGCCCGGTTTTTCCAGCTCTTTAATGATGTCAGTGACGGTTGGAACCCCAAATTGTTCCGTGGTGAAGTCGCGTGGGCTCAAGGCATTAAGTACCTGTGAATTACCCATAATTTCTTTGAGCGGCTGGCGGACAGACTCAAGAATTTTTTCGACAATTGGATAAGCTTCAGGGTGAACAGTAGAGGCATCTAATGGGTTTTCACCATTGGTGATACGTAAGAAGCCTGCACATTGTTCAAAAGCTTTTGGCCCAAGACGCGCAACTTTGAGTAACTGTTTTCTATCGCTAAACTGGCCATTTTGGTCGCGCCAGTCCACCACGTTTTGCGCAATCATTTTGCTTAAACCAGCAACCCGAGTCAGTAAGGCAACAGAAGCGGTATTTAAGTCAACACCAACGGAGTTTACACAGTCTTCGACGACCGCATCGAGCTTACGCGCTAATTGCGTCTGGCTGACATCATGCTGATATTGGCCAACCCCAATGGATTTAGGGTCAATTTTCACCAATTCAGCCAGCGGGTCTTGTAGGCGGCGGGCAATTGATACAGCACCACGTAAAGACACATCTAAGCTTGGAAATTCCAGCGCTGCAAGTTCAGAAGCGGAATAAACAGAAGCGCCAGCTTCGCTGACAATCACTTTCTGTGCCGTTACTTCTGGGTACTGTTTTTGTACTTCAGCAAAGAAACGTTCCGTTTCGCGAGAAGCGGTCCCGTTACCTATCGCTACTAATTCGACATTGTGTTTTTGGCAAAGTGCTGCGACGATGGTTGCCGCTTTGGCAGCTTGCCCGGTATGCGGATAAATCGTATCGGTCGCAATTAATTTTCCTGTCGCATCCACGACAGCGACTTTCACGCCAGTCCGCAGGCCTGGGTCTAAGCCCATGGTGGCACGCATTCCTGCAGGTGCTGCCATCAGTAAATCACTGAGGTTACGAGCAAATACGTTAATGGCTTCTTCTTCGGCCTTTTCACGCAGTGAGCTCATCACTTCTGTTTCCAAGTGCAGTAATACTTTGACACGCCATGTCCAACTGATCACCGCTTTACGCCATTGGTCAGCCGGAGCATTGTTTAAACGAATATCTAAGTGGCGGGTGATAATTTCTTCGCAGTAACTTTCTTTTGGTGGTTCATCGAACTGAGGATCACAGTTTAATGAAAGCTGTAAAATTCCTTCGTTACGGCCACGGAACATCGCAAGAGCTCGGTGAGAAGGAACCTGAGCAACAGGTTCGTGATGTTCAAAGTAGTCGCTAAATTTCACCCCCTTCTTCTTGCTTACCTTCTGCAACAACAGAAACAAGGTGGGCATTTTTCCAAATATAGTCGCGAACTTTCGCTAAAAGAGCCGCATCTTCGGCGAAGCGTTCCATAAGGATATAGCGAGCGCCATCTAAAGCAGCTTTGACATCAGCAACACCTTTGTCTGCATCGATATAGGTTTTTGCGAGTTCATCAGGTGACTGGTTAGGGTCATTCCACAGGGTGTCCGCTAAAGGCTCAAGTCCTGCTTCAATGGCAATTTGCCCACGGGTGCGACGTTTCGGTTTATACGGAAGATACAAGTCTTCAAGTTCGGTTTTATTGAGCGTAGTGTCAATAGCGGAGGCAAGCTCAGGTGTCAATTTACCTTGCTCTTCTATCGACTTAAGAATGGTCTGTTTACGGTCATTTAATTCGCGCAAGTACCCTAAACGGCTTTCTAGCTGGCGAAGCTGAGTATCGTCCAACCCACCGGTAACTTCTTTACGGTAACGCGCAATAAACGGGACAGTATTTCCTTCATCTAACAGTGTGATGGCAGAAAAAACCTGTTTCGGCTGGGCTTGCAGTTCCGCTGCAATAATTTGGCTTAGAGTTTCATTCATGTCGAATTTAAATACCTACTGAAAGAACAGTTAAAAAATTTACTGCACTGTTATACTTGGTGAGAAAGAGAATTTCCAGACTGAATTTGAGCCTATTGGTAGGAAAGTCTCAGATTATGTTCTATAAAATATTATAATTATGGCTCCACTGGCTAAAATCTGAAGGTTATGACTAAAAGTCTTTTAATTACACGTGAAGGTTGGGATGCATTAGATAAAGAGTTGAAGTACCTGTGGAAGGAAGAACGCCCTCGGGTTACTCAATCTGTTTCAGAGGCCGCTGCTCAAGGGGATCGCTCAGAAAATGCAGAATATATTTATGGTAAAAAAAGGTTGCGTGAGATTGATAGGCGCATCCGTTTTTTATCCAAAAGATTGGATCAATTAAGGATTATCGAGCCTGATCCCCGCCAAGAAGGCCGGGTCTTTTTTGGCGCATGGGTTAAACTAGAAGATGAAAATGAAAATATCAGAATATTCCGTATCGTCGGTGCTGATGAGTTCAACCCTACAAAACAATGGATTTCAATAGACTCTCCGGTAGCACGAGCCTTGATAGGCAAACAGGTTGATGATGAAATAACAGTAAATACGCCAGGAGGGCAGGTGACTTATTTTGTGTTAGAAATAAGCTACCACCCACTAACTACCTGAAGAGTAAAATGATTCATTAAATCCTACGTTAGTGGTAAATTAGTGAGCATTAATATTGTTTTATTTACATTCATTAAAAAAATAATTTGAAAGATGCACATCTTGAGGGGCTACAAAATGCAGGAAAGTTATAAGGTGCTTGTCGTCGATGATGATATGCGTTTACGTGCACTGCTGGAACGTTATCTCACTGAGCAGGGTTTTCAGGTAAGGAGTGCCGCAAACGCTGAACAGATGGACCGAATCCTGACAAGGGAATCTATTCATTTGATCGTCTTAGATTTAATGCTACCGGGTGAAGATGGTCTATCGATTTGCCGTCGCTTACGTAGTCAAAATAACCCAATTCCTATTATTATGGTGACAGCGAAAGGTGAAGAAGTTGATCGTATCGTTGGCTTAGAAATCGGTGCAGATGACTATATTCCAAAAACCTTTTAATCCACGGGAATTGCTAGCTCGTATTCGTGCGGTATTACGCCGTCAAGCTAATGAATTACCGGGTGCGCCATCTCAAGATGATGCGATAATTACTTTTGGTAAATTTAAATTAAATCTTGGAACACGAGAAATGTTCCAAGGTGATGAAAATATGCCATTAACCAGCGGCGAATTCGCGGTGTTAAAAGTGTTGGTTTCTTATCCAAGGGAACCGTTGTCTCGTGATAAGCTAATGAGTTTAGCGCGAGGCCGTGAATACAGTGCGATGGAACGTTCTATTGATGTTCAAATCTCACGTTTGCGTCGCATGGTTGAAGAAGACCCAGCACATCCTCGTTATATTCAGACGGTTTGGGGATTGGGCTATGTGTTTGTTCCGGATGGAAGTAAAGCATGAAGCGACTGAGGTTCTCAAGGCGTAGTACATTTTCTCGCTCGTTATTTTTATTTGTAGCCTTACTGTTTGCGAGCCTCGTAACCAGTTATATGGTCGTGTTGAATTTTGTTGTGATGCCTAGCTTACAACAATTCAATAAGGTATTGGCATACGAAGTAAGAACATTAATGACAGAGAAAATGGTTCTACAAGATGGAACCTCAGTGCGGGTATCTCCCGCGTTGCGTAAGAAAATCTACAATGAATTAGGGATTACCTTTTATGCACATTCAGCGGCAATGGAAGAAGGGCTGAACTGGGCAAAAGAGTATGATTTTCTAAGCGAACATATGTCCGAATATATTGGTGGTAAGGCGAGTGTTCATCTTGAACTAGGCCGAGAGTATCCCATTCTATGGCTAACGTCTTATCTCGCACCTGATATCTGGGTGCGAGTTCCTCTGGACTGAAATTGGTCAAAATCAGTTCTCCCTGGTTTTTCGCTATACCTTAACGATTTTTCTCACCATTTTTGCCGGGGTATGGTTGTATATACGCTATCAAAACAAGCCGTTACTTGAATTGGAGTATCATGCAGGTGAAGTTGGTAAAGGGGTAATTTTACCCCCAATGCAAGAAAAAGGCGCCACAGAGGTTAGGGCCGCCATCCGTTCTTTTAATCACATGGCAGCAGGGATTAAAACCTTAGAAAACGATCGAACTGTCTTAATGGCAGGGGTAAGCCATGACCTAAGAACACCTTTAACCCGTATTCGTTTAGCAACAGAAATGATGAGCCCAGAAGATAGCTATCTGGCGGAATCAATTAATAAAGATATTGAAGAGTGTGATGCGATTATCGGTCAATTCATGTCCTACCTGAAAACAGGTCAAGAAATGGATATGGAATTCTGTGATCTTAACGCTATTTTAATGGACGCGGTGAACTCAGAAAGCAATGTCATCGGTGAAATTGAAACAGCACTTGAGCCCGGCTCAATGATTGTTAATGGTAATCCATTGGCGATCAAACGCGCTATTACGAATATGATAGTCAATGCATACCGCTATGGTAATGGCTGGATTAAGGTCAGTAGCGGTAAAACGGAAGATTTTGTTTGGTTTCAAGTTGAAGACGATGGCGCAGGTATCAAAGAAGAAGACATTCATCGCCTGTTCCAGCCATTTGTACAAGGTGAGAAAGCGCGTAGTAATACAGGAACAGGCCTAGGCCTGGCGATTATTCGCCGAATTGTCGATGCTCACGAAGGGAGCATCGAGATTCATAAAAGTGAGCGTGGCGGGTTTGCGATTAGGGCGTTGCTTCCTCTTAAAGAGAAAGAATACTAAATACTCTTCACACTTTACGCCGCAGCGTTGTTGGCTGCGTTCGGCTACTCGGGTTATATACTTGTGTATGCTCCCCGAGCTATCCTCTCTGGTCGCCTAGCTGCAACACAAATTGTTTTGAGTATGACTTTATAGTTGCAGGATAAAAAATATTTTTCGCTTTTATGACAGTCTGTCATTTTTCTTTTTGACGTCAGTTTTGGAACTGTAAATTTTTAACTGTTTGAAGTTTAAGATTTAAAATTATATTTTTCTTCATTTTTGCTTTCTCCCCAATGAAAAAATCAGCAATTGTCATAAAACTGTCATAAAAACGACATGTTGTCGTAACTAAATTGTCCTATTTTTCCTACCGTGACATACACCCAACAATTTTATACTTGATTGTTTCTATACATCCCCGGAGGGATTATGAAAATGACGCGTACCACCTTAGCAAGCGTAATGGCAGCAACTTTATCTCTGACTGCGATGTCTTCTTTTGCTGCTACCAGCCTGACCGGAGCTGGCGCGACCTTTCCTGCTCCTGTTTATGCGAAGTGGGCAGACTCTTATCAGAAAGAAACAGGTAATAAAGTAAACTATCAGGGGATTGGTTCTTCTGGTGGTGTCAAACAAATTAATGCAAAAACAGTTGATTTCGGAGCTTCTGACGCCCCATTAACTGATGAAAAACTCAAAGAAGATGGCCTGTTCCAGTTCCCTACTGTTATCGGTGGTGTGGTACTGGCTGTAAATGTAAAAGGTATTGAGTCAGGACAACTGACTTTAGATGGCAACACATTAGGTGATATCTATTTAGGTAAAATCACTAAATGGAATGATCCAGCAATCGCTAAATTGAATCCAAATGTGAGTTTACCAGACCAAGCTATCGCAGTCGTTAGACGTTCTGACGGTTCGGGTACTACGTTCGTATTCACGAGCTACCTTGCTAAAGTAAGCGCAAGCTGGAAATCAGACGTTGGTGCGGGCTCTACCGTTAACTGGCCGAAAAATAGCGTAGGTGGTAAAGGGAATGATGGCGTTGCAGCTTTCGTACAGCGTCTACCAGGTTCTATCGGTTATGTTGAATATGCATACGCAAAACAGAACAACCTTGCGTATACTAAATTAATCTCCGCTGATGGCGAAGCGGTTTCACCAACGGGTGAAAGCTTCAGCGCAGCCGCGAAGAAAGTCGACTGGTCTAAATCTTTTGCTCCAAGATTTAACAAACCGTGATGGTGCGAATGCATGGCCGATAACCTCAACCACATTCATCTTAGTTCACAAGCAGCAAGAGAATGCGGAAAAAGGCAAAGCGGTTCTTGATTTCTTCAACTGGGCTTATGATAAAGGTGGTAAACAAGCGGAAGCACTAGATTACGCAATTTTACCTCAAGAAGTCGTGACCGCAGTACGTGCAGCATGGAAAACAGAAGTTAAAGATAGCCAAGGTAAAGCAATATTCTAGGTGCACTTAGGTTTTCTAAGTGCACTTAGGGTTGGAAATGGCGGGTAAGTGCTGAGGAACAGAGCTTACCCGCTCATCGTTGTAACGCAATCCTGTAGAAAAGAGCAGGAATGAAATGAGAACAAAGCGCATGGCCGAGAAAACAACGGCATTTAGAGCTCCCAGCAAATCAGGTGATGTGATTTTTAGTGCACTGGTAAAGATTGCCGCGCTCATCACTTTGTTAATGCTCGGAGGCATTATTATTTCCCTTATTTTTGCATCTTGGCCAAGTATGCAGAAGTTTGGGTTTTCGTTTTTGTGGACCAAAGAGTGGGATGCTCCGGCGGAAGAATTCGGTGCTCTTGTGCCTATTTATGGCACTATCGTTACATCGTTAATTGCTCTGATTATCGCAGTTCCTGTTAGTTTTGGTATAGCACTATTCCTCACAGAGCTGGCTCCCAATTGGCTAAAACGTCCGCTTGGTATCGCGATTGAACTCCTTGCTGCTATCCCTAGTATCGTTTATGGGATGTGGGGGTTATTTGTCTTTGCACCTTTGTTTGCAGAGTATTTCCAAGAACCAGTTGGTAATGTGATGTCGAGTGTGCCGATTGTCGGTGAACTATTTTCAGGGCCTGCATTCGGAATCGGTATTTTAGCAGCGGGGATTATCCTCGCGATTATGATTATTCCCTATATTGCGTCAGTGATGCGCGATGTATTTGAACAAACTCCTGTGATGATGAAAGAGTCAGCCTACGGGATTGGCTGTACAACATGGGAAGTGATTTGGAATATCGTGCTGCCGTATACCCGCAATGGGGTAATCGGTGGAGTGATGTTAGGTCTTGGCCGTGCACTGGGTGAAACCATGGCGGTTACTTTCGTGATTGGTAATACTTACCAACTTGATAGCGCATCACTGTTTATGCCTGGAAACAGTATTACCTCAGCACTGGCAAATGAATTTGCGGAAGCTGAGAGCGGCTTACATACCTCGGCCTTGATGGAACTTGGACTGATCCTGTTTGTTATCACTTTTATTGTGTTAGCGATTTCCAAGTTAATGGTCATGCGTCTTGCGAAAAATGAGGGCCGTTAAAATGTCGATATCTCAACCTATCGCAGTGAATGAAAAAGAGCGAGCTCGTCGTCAAGCGTGGCGTCGCCAAGTTAACAGAATGGCTCTATTTATCTCAATGTTAACGATGGCTTTCGGTTTGTTCTGGTTAGTGTGGATTTTGTTTTCTACAGTCACTAAAGGGATTGATGGCATGTCCCTCAATCTGTTTACTGAAATGACTCCACCACCTAATACGGAAGGTGGTGGGTTGGCAAATGCCATCGTAGGCAGTGGTTTATTAATCTTATGGGCGACAGTTATCGGTACGCCTTTAGGGATTTTAGCGGGAATTTATTTAGCAGAATATGGCCGTAAGTCATGGTTAGCTTCAGTCACCCGCTTTATTAATGACATTTTATTATCAGCTCCGTCTATCGTTGTAGGGTTGTTTGTGTACACCATTGTGGTTGCTCAAATGCAGCACTTCTCGGGTTGGGCTGGGGTCGTGGCGCTTGCATTGCTGCAAATTCCAATTGTTATCCGAACTACTGAAAATATGTTGAAATTAGTTCCGGATAGCTTGCGTGAAGCCGCTTATGCACTTGGTACACCAAAATGGAAAATGATTTTATCTATTACGCTAAAAGCGTCTGTGTCAGGGATTATCACTGGGATCTTGCTTGCAATTGCGCGTATTGCTGGGGAAACCGCACCGCTTCTGTTTACTTCACTGTCAAATCAGTTCTGGAGTACAGATATGAGCGAGCCAATTGCCAACTTACCAGTGACAATCTTCAAATTTGCAATGAGCCCATTCTCTGAATGGCAAGAGCTTGCATGGGCTGGGGTTCTGTTAATTACCCTATGTGTCCTGCTGATTAACATCATTGCACGTGTTGTGTTCGCACAGAAAAAACACTAAGCGCCAGATAAATAAAGATTTAGAGAGAAAAGCAAACCATGATTAATGCAAACGATATTGCAAATAGTAAAATTAAAGTACGTGACCTCAACTTCTATTATGGCAAGTTTCACGCACTGAAAAATATCTCTTTAGACATTGAAAAAAATAAAGTGACTGCATTTATCGGCCCATCAGGCTGTGGTAAATCGACGTTATTACGCACCTTCAATAAAATGTATGAATTGTATGGCGAGCAGCGAGCAGAAGGTGAAATTTTACTGGATGGCCAAAACATCCTGACTGATAAACAAGATATTGCGTTATTGCGCGCAAAAGTCGGAATGGTTTTCCAAAAACCAACACCATTCCCGATGTCTATTTATGACAACATTGCATTTGGTGTGCGTTTATTTGAGAAGTTATCCCGTGTGGAAATGGATGAGCGCGTGCAGTGGGCGTTAACAAAGGCGGCATTATGGAATGAAACCAAAGATAAGTTACACCAAAGTGGTTATAGCTTGTCGGGTGGCCAGCAACAGCGTCTCTGTATTGCTCGTGGTATTGCTATTCGCCCTGAGGTTTTATTGCTAGATGAACCCTGTTCCGCTCTAGACCCTATTTCAACTGGTCGAATTGAAGAACTGATTAGTGAATTAAAATCAGAATACACCGTGGTGATTGTTACCCACAATATGCAACAAGCAGCACGCTGTTCTGACTATACGGCTTTCATGTATTTAGGGGAGTTAGTCGAGTTTAACCATACTGACAAAATGTTTACTACCCCAGAAATGAAGCAAACTGAAGATTATATTACTGGCCGCTACGGTTGATATGGAGCCGACGATGGATACGCTGAATCACAACAAACATATATCGGGGCAGTTCAATGCTGAACTGGAACATATCCATACTGAATTAATGACGATGGGAGGACTGGTCGAAGAGCAGCTTACCAAAGCCATTACGGCCATGCATAATCAGGATGAAGCCCTAGCACGTGAAGTTATCGAAAATGACCATAAAGTCAATATGATGGAAGTGGCCATTGATGAAGAATGCGTTAAAATCATCGCGAAACGCCAACCAACGGCGAGTGATTTGCGCCTGATTATGGCGATTTCAAAAACGATTGCTGAGCTGGAAAGAATCGGTGATGTTGCGGACAAAATCTGTCAAACCGCATTGGAAAAATTTTCTCATCAACACCAGCCCTTGTTAGTGAGTTTGGAATCATTAGGCCGTCATACAGTACAAATGCTACATGATGTATTAGATGCGTTCGCTCGAATGGATCTTGAAGAAGCGATTCGTATCTACCGTGAAGATGAGAAAGTTGACCAAGAGTATGAGGGCATCGTACGTCAATTGATGACCTACATGATGGAAGACCCACGAACGATCCCAAGTGTATTAACAGCACTATTCTGTGCTCGTTCAATTGAGCGCATCGGTGACCGTTGCCAAAACATCTGTGAGTTTATTTTCTACTATGTGAAGGGGCAGGATTTCCGTCATGTGGGTGGGGATAGTCTTGAAAAGATGCTAACGAATAAATAATTACTCGAATACTTGTCATATTTCGTGCTGTGGCGGTGTTGGCTTCGCTCGGCTACTCGGGTCACATACTGATGTATGCTCCCCGATATATCCTTGCTTGCCGCCTAGCCACAACACGAACTATTTAGAGTATTAATGTATGAGGTTAATGTATTAAATACTCGTCATACTTCAAGCTGTGGTTCTAATATTTGAACTCGGCTACTTGGGTCACATACTGATGTATGCTCCCCGAGATATCCTTGCTTGCCGCCTAGCCACAATACGAACTATTTAGAGTATTAAGCTACAACTCCAATCATTTGTCTCAATCTCTTCTACCGACTTTCTTCTTGCTCGATAAGAGTCTATTGATGGTTTAACCATGTCTGGGGCACCTTGTTATCAAGGTGGCTTTTTTTTGTCTCCGTTAATATTCCATTTGGTTATAAATATATTATTTAATATTATTTCAAGTGCTAAGTAATAGTTGATAGCGTGTGATGGTCGATTTACAAAAATTTACCGTCAGGGGTGTTCAATGAAAGCTCGTATTCTAACGACTGTTTTACTTACAGGTTTAGCGCTGACAGCGAATGTCGCTAGCGCAGATAAATTAGATGATATCAAACAAGCGGGTGTGATCCGCATTTCTGTGTTTGATAGCAATCCACCATTTGGCTTTATTGACCCACAAACTAAAAAATTAGCGGGCTATGATGTGGATATCGCACAAGAAATTGCAGATAGCTTAGGGGTAAAACTTGAGCTTCGTCCCACTAACCCAGCAAACCGTATCCCACTTCTGACTTCGGGCAAAGTTGATCTGATTGGCGCTAATTTCACCATTACAGATGAACGCGCAAAACAAGTTGATTTTTCTATCCCTGATTTTGCGACAGGCCAAAAATTTATTGCCCGTAAAGGCGTATTAAAAACGCCTGACGATATCAAACCATTACGTATTGGTGCAGATAAAGGCACTGTGCAGGAAGTGACTTTACGTGAACGCTTCCCTGATACAAAGGTGATTTCGTACGATGATACGCCGCAAGCATTCGCTGCACTGCGTAATGGCAACGTCCAAGCTATCACACAAGATGATGCGAAACTGGTTGGTTTATTAGGTAATTTACCTGAAAAAGTGAAAGCAGATTTTGAGATTTCCCCATTTAGCCTGACGAAAGAATACCAAGCATTGGCAGCAAGCAAAGGTGAAACCCGTTTGGTTGAAAACGTCAACGAAACATTGTTGAAACTGGAGAAAGACGGTAAAGCCGAGGTAATTTATAACCGTTGGTTTGGGCCAGATACTAAAGCTGCACAGCCACGTGGGGACTTTAAATTTGCACCACTGAGTGAGCAACAGCCTCAGTCTTAACGGGTAGCGGTAAATATTCAGTGATATGAAGCCCTGCACTCTGTGCGGGGTTCTTGGTTATAAGGGATGCGTTTTTAATCACAGGCTGTGAAGGCAATAGGTCGTGAACAATGTTTGAAAAATTTTTGAGTGGTGATTTTTGGTCTGCCCATTTATTGGCCCCCGAGTATCTAGAATGGTTTGGCTACGGTTTTTTGATCACCGTTTGGATCTCGATTTGTACCATTGTTGCAGCCACTGCATTGGGTTTTATAGTTGCATCAGCAAAGGATAGTCAAATTGCTCCTGTGCGTTGGGCCGTGAGTATCTACATCTCTATTTTTAGAAATACGCCTTTGTTGGTGCAGTTATTCTTTTGGTACTTTGCTTCCGGTGAAATTTTACCCTCTGCTGCAATGGAATGGCTAAATACTCCCCATGAAATCCATTTATTTGGAATAACCGTGGGTTGGCCGTCGTTTGAATTCTTAGCGGGTTTTATTGGTTTGACCTTGTATACCGTCCCTTTTATTGCCGAAGAAATTCGCGCTGGGATCCGTGGTGTTCGCCAAGGGCAAAAATATGCCGCGTTTGCTTTAGGATTAACGTCATGGCAGGCCATGAAATTAGTGGTATTACCGCAAGCCGTTAAAATCGCCATGCCTCCGCTACTGGGCCAATATATGAATGTGGTGAAAAACTCATCGTTAACGATGGCCATCGGTGTCGCAGAACTGTCTTATGTCTCCCGCCAAGTTGATAGCCAGACACTGCAAACCTTTACTGCCTTTGGGGTGGCGACAATATTGTACATTGCTATTATTGCAGTAATGGAGGGGTGGGGCCAGTGGCGCCAGCAGCGTAATTTGGCTCAGGGGGTATAAAATGGATTTTTCAGTTATTGAGCAGAACTGGCAATATTTATTATTCGGTACTTTCCCTGATGGACCACTTGAAGGCGCAGCGCTGACGCTAGTCATTAGCTTACTTGCTGGTGCGGCTTCCATTGTACTAGGGACATTGGGCGGAATAGCCTTAGCCATGCTACGAGGCTTCTGGGTTAACTTGTTCGCCGCAGTTTTAGGATTTTTTCGTGCAATTCCCGTCATTATGTTGATTTTTTGGACCTATTTCCTGTTGCCAATCTTATTGGGTATGGAAATTCCGGGTATTGCAACGGTAGTATGCGCATTGGCATTGATTACCTCCGCATATTTGGCTCATGCTGTGAAAGCGGGCATTTTAGCAATAGGGGCAGGGCAGTGGCAGGCAGGTTTATCCTTGGGGTTTAGCCGCTGGCAGGTATTATGGAATATCGTGTTACCACAAGCCTTACGCATGATGGTACCGTCATTTATTAACCAGTGGGTAGCATTGATTAAAGACACCTCATTAGCCTATGTTGTTGGTGTTGCGGAGCTTTCTTTCTTAGCAACCCAAGTGAACAACCGTGAAATGGTTTATCCTCTCGAAGTTTTCTTATTCGTTGCATTTATTTATTTTGTGATGTGCTTTGCGGTAGAAATTATTGCGAATAGAGTGGCGAAAAAGCTCAGTGCACAGCATCAACCCCAAAAACTGGCTGCGAAACATCGTTTATTGTTTTGGCGTCGACAAAAATTGTTAGCACTTTCCTAAATCAAAAGTGGTGGTGAAATACCCACCATTTTTTCACTCCACTATTTTGGGTTATTTTTATTATTTCATCTTGGCGTATCAGTTAGTTAGGACATTTTGGCTCCTTGCAGTTTACGCAATCGTTTTCTTTTGTGGTTTTTAATTGTAGTATAGGGCGAAAAAAACTTTTTTTGGGCGCAATATCTAATGAGTAATCAATCTTCTAGCTCGGCACAACCGCAGGGCTTGTTTCAGCGTGTTTTTAAATTGCAAGAGCACGGCACGACAGCACGGACAGAAGTTGTTGCAGGCTTCACCACCTTCCTGACGATGGTATATATCGTCTTTGTTAACCCTCAAATACTCTCAGTTGCAGGCATGGACATCAAAGCCGTGTTTGTGACCACCTGTTTAATTGCGGCAATTGGTAGCATTTTAATGGGGCTACTGGCAAATTTACCGATTGCTGTTGCACCCGCGATGGGCTTGAATGCCTTTTTTGCTTTTGTTGTTGTAGGGGCGATGGGGTATTCATGGGAAGTTGCTATGGGCGCCGTATTTTGGGGGGCTGTCGGCTTATTTATTCTGACATTATTCCGCATACGTTATTGGATTATCGCCAACATTCCTTTGAGTCTTCGCGTCGGGATCACCAGTGGTATCGGCCTATTTATTGCGATGATGGGGCTGAAAAACTCCGGTATTATTGTCGCTAACCCAGATACACTAGTTTCTATCGGTAATTTGACTCACCATAATGTTTGGCTGGGAGCTCTCGGGTTCTTTATTATTGCCATCTTAGCAGCTCGTAATATTCATGCCGCAGTATTAGTTTCTATTGCAGTGACCACTTTGATTGGTCTGGCTCTGGGAGATGTGAAATATTCTGGGATATTCTCAATGCCGCCAAGTATCACGAGTGTCGTGGGGCAGGTTGATTTCTCTGGTTCTTTAGATTTAGCGTTATCCGGTGTGATTTTTGCCTTTATGCTAGTCAACTTGTTTGATTCATCAGGTACCATGATTGGGGTGACTGACAAGGCGGGTATCACCAATGAACGCGGTACTTTCCCTCGTATGAAACAAGCGCTATATGTAGACAGCTTGAGTTCTGTCGCAGGTTCAGCGATGGGAACATCTTCAGTCACCGCATATATTGAAAGTTCTTCAGGTGTTTCTGTTGGTGGGCGTACAGGTTTAACCGCGATTGTCGTTGGTATTTTATTCCTATTGACTATGTTTATCTCACCTCTTGCAGGCATGGTGCCAGCTTATGCAACTGCGGGAGCCTTGATTTACGTGGGCGTGCTGATGACTTCAAGCCTAACTCGCGTGAAATGGGATGACTTAACTGAGTCTGTACCCGCATTTATTACCGCAGTGATGATGCCATTTAGTTTCTCGATTACTGAAGGTATTGCGTTGGGCTTTATTGCTTACTGTGCAATGAAAATTGGTACCGGACGCTGGCGTGATCTGGGTTTGTGTGTGATTTTAGTCGCGGCGATGTTCCTACTCAAAATGATTCTAGTCGATGCCTAAAATGTGCTTCATATTTTGAACTGTAGCGGTGTTGGCTGCGTTTGCTAACCCTAGTCACATACTTTTGTATGCTCCTAGGGATTAGCAATTCTTGCCGCCTTGCTACAGCTCAAACTATTTAGCGCATTAATCTTCGTCATACTTCAAGCTGTGGCGTTGTTGCCTACACTTGGTTACTCGGGTCACATACTTGTGTATGCTCCCCGAGATAACCTCGTTTGGCGCCTAGCCACAACTTGAATTATTTAGAATATTGCTCAAGATGACTCTCTATTTTCTGTCCTCAGACGATACAGCTATTTAGAGCATTGGAACGTTTAGGCAACTAAGTGATCATTTTCTGTAGGTAAAGCTATTTAGAAGATTAATACCCCCTCATATGGCTCTTCCTTTTTGTTGCTTGCATGCAACAAAAATTATTTAAGGTATAATCATTAAAGTACTATTGCGAAGGCAGGGTGGAGTAAAAAATCCGCTGAAATTGCAAACTAGTGCTTTCCCCCTTTATGGGATCCTGCTAGATTTCGCAGCAGAAACTGACTTTATCAAGGTATCAGACCATGAATGCACCAAAAAAAGCGGCTGCTAAGCCAAAGAAAAAATACCGTAAAACTAAAGAAGAGATAAATGCGGAAGGCCGTGAGCGTAAGCGTGAGAAAAAACATCGCGGTCATAAGTCTGGCAGCCGTTATGTAGAACAGGCTTCTAATAGGCAAAATGGTGGGCAAAATACTTCAACCGACCCACGTTTAGGTAGCAAAAAGCCAGTGCCTTTAATTGTGGATGAAAAACAGGTCACGAAACCTGCGGTTGAGAAAAAACAGCCAGCTGTTAAAGAAAAACTGACACCAGAAAAAGAGCTGGAAATGCTGGAAAGCGATGACCGTTTAGATAGCATTTTGGCACGCCTAGAAGATGGCGAAACCATCACGGCGCAAGAACAAGAATATGTTGATACTTGTTTAGACCGTATCGATGAGCTGATGAATATTCTCGGTATTGAATATAGCGAAGAAGAAGAGGAAGAAGACGAAGAAAAACTTGATGACATTATGCGCATCTTAAAAAGTAAATAATTTCGTTTAAAAGATCCCTCGCGCTAGCGGGGGATTTGGCTATTTTTTCTGCTAACTCACTTTTCTTTGATGTTGCATCAAGTCTCTTTTCTCTAACATATTTATACTCGTCATATTTTAAAGCTGCAGCGTTGTTGACTATGTTCATTCGCACTAGTCATATACTTATGTATACTCCTAGCGACTCATTCACTTGTCGCCTAGCTGCAACTCGAAATATTTAGAGTCTATAATGCTTATGCAGGTTATAAAATTTTCACTCTCATCGAATAACAAATTAAATAGAGTGAAGTCATCGTTATAGTTTGAGCTTTTGGTCAATTGAGGAATGTTATGTCAGAGCAAAATATTGTTTGGGATCTTTCTCTCATTCAAAAATACAATTATTCAGGGCCACGTTATACTTCGTACCCCACCGCCTTGGAATTTAATCAAGAGTACGATGAGAATGCGTTTGTTCAAGCAACGCAGCGTTATCCTGATCGCCCCTTATCGCTCTATGTTCATATTCCTTTTTGCCATAAACTTTGTTATTTCTGTGGCTGTAATAAATTAGTGACACGCCAAAAACATAAAGCCGATGAATATCTTCAAGTAATTGAAAAAGAAATTATTCAGCGCGCAGCGTTATTAAAAAACCGTATCGTGACGCAAATGCATTGGGGCGGTGGTACTCCAACTTATCTCGATAAAGTTCAAGTCAGCCATTTGGTTGGTTTATTGAAAAAACACTTTAATTTTGCGGATGATGTGGAAATGTCGATTGAAGTCGACCCGCGTGAAATTGAACTGGATATGATAGACCACTTACGCCATGAAGGGTTTAATCGCCTAAGCATGGGCGTGCAAGATTTTAATAAAGAAGTTCAGGTACTGGTTAACCGAGAACAGGACGAAGATTTTATTTTTGCCCTAATTAAACGGGCCAAAGAGATGGGGTTTACCTCGACAAGTATTGATTTGATTTATGGTTTACCTAAACAAACACCTGAAAGCTTTGCATTTACCCTAAAGAAAGTGGCTGAATTATCACCAGATCGTTTAAGTGTGTTCAATTATGCGCACTTACCTAATTTATTTGCGGCGCAGCGTAAAATTAAAGACGCTGATTTACCAAGTGCGGAGCAAAAACTCGATATTCTGCAAGACACAATTGTGACTCTCACCAGAGATGGTTATCAATTTATTGGTATGGATCACTTTGCACGCCCTGAGGATGAACTTGCCGTGGCACAACGGGAAGGCATTCTGCACCGTAATTTTCAAGGTTACACCACCCAAGGAGATTGTGATTTACTGGGGTTAGGAGTTTCTGCGATCAGTATGTTAGGTGATAACTACGCACAAAATCAGAAAGATTTGAAAACCTATTATGCGCAAGTTGAAGAGCAAGGTCACGCGCTGTGGCGTGGACTAGCTTTAACTGATGATGATTGTCTACGCCGCGATGTCATCAAAACCTTAATCTGTAACTTCCAATTGAGTTTCGCGCAAATCGAAGAGTTATATCCGATAGATTTTAAATCTTACTTTAAGGAAGATTTAGAACTGCTGAAACCAATGGCTGAAGATGGGCTGGTTGAAATAACAGATAAAGGTATTAAAGTGACACCACAAGGACGTTTACTTATTCGTAATATTTGCATGTGTTTTGATGTGTATTTGCGTAATCAGATGAGGCAGCGGCAGTTTTCCCGCGTCATCTAAATGCTCTTCATATTTCGTCCTGTCGCGTTGTTGTCTTCATTCAGCCACACGGGTCACATACTTCGTGTATGCTCCCCGCGCTGTCTTCATTTCGACGCCTAGCGACAGAACGAACTATTTAGAGCATCTAATCTTAGTCAGAAATCTATTCATTAATTTTTTCAATTAATTGATAAGTCGCGGTAATGCGGTCAGGGATTGGATACCATTTGTTGGACAAAATCACCACCGCGATTCGGTCTTCAGGAATAAATGCCGCATAGGCTGCAAAACCATTGGTTGAACCTGTTTTATTGTAAAAAGCCTGAGTTTCAGGTGGCATTACAGGATGGATAGCTTCAATTTTTTGCGGTGTGAGCGCCATTTCATCTCGGTTACCTTGCTGTAATTGAGCAAGAGATACTGGCCATGAATAGCTTTCCCACATCATATCTTGCATAAATGAATCGGTCATGTAGAACCCCGTATGTGTGTTCTCTACGGCTTCCTGCCACGGTTTAGCGACTTTCTTCGTTTGTATATTAATATCTAAGAAGCGAATTAGATCTTTAGCATTAGATTTTAAACCATAAGATTCAGCATCTAAAATTTGTGGTGTCACACGAACGGGTTGATCGTTCTTATTATAACCTTGGGCATAATTTTTCTGTTGGTTTTTAGGCACATGAATATAAGTATGTTTTAATCCAAGTGCAGGCAACATCAATTTTTTCCATCGCTTGTTCAAAGGGCATTTTGAGTTGTTTTGCTGTAACGATACCGAGTAATCCCACACCAAGATTTGAATAAGAGCGATATTGCCCAATGGCTTTGGTCGGTTTCCACTGCTGGTAATAACGGATTAATTCCGCTGAATTCGTAATACTATCAGGCACAAATAACGATAAACCGGAAGTGTGTGTAGCCAAGTTCATTACTGTCACTTGGTCGAAAGCAGACCCTTTTAATTCAGGAAGATAGTGGCTTACCTTTTGCGAAAAATCGAGTTTTCCTTGGTTTTGTGCATAGGCTGCGAGTGTAGCAGTAAACGTTTTAGATAAAGAACCTATCTCAAATAAAGTCTCATCACTGACAGGGACTGAACTTTGCTTAGACTGCACACCATAATGATAAATATAGTGTTTTCCATCAACAGAGATTGCTACAGACATGCCTGGGATCTGCTTCTCTTCCATTAGCGGTTTAATAATATTATCCACGTCCTTTTGTGTGAATGCATTAGCGGATAGGGTGGTTAAAGCCAAACTAAGGGCAACAAAAATTCGCCCCTGACGAAAAAAAAATTTTCATAGAGTTATTCCAATAAGTACAAGTTTAAGTTATTGCTAACAGGAACTGGAAAGCACTTCATTGTGAATTAAAAGTGCTTTAATATACGATTTTCAGCGGGTAGTCCGTGGTTGAAAAATAGTATGCATGCTTTCAAGCATCATTTAAAACGATATAAAATTCGATGAGGTAAAAGAAAATCTTATGGCAGAAAATTATCGTCATCGGCTACCCCTCAATGCACTTAGGGCATTTGAAGCTTCCGCACGGCATTTAAGCTTTACACGAGCCGGAATAGAATTGAATGTCACTCAGGCCGCTGTCAGTCAACAAGTTAGGCTGTTAGAGGAGCAATTGGGGCTAGAACTGTTTATTCGCTTACCTCGAGGACTAGCATTGACCGAAGAAGGCTTCGCGTTGCTACCTGTATTGAGCCGCTCTTTTGACCAAATAGGAGTCACTATTACTGCAATTTGAGGATGGCCATTATCGAGAAGCTTTAAGTATTTCAGTGGTCGGTACATTTGCGGTGGGTTGGTTATTACCAAGGTTAACGCAATTCTCTGAACGATTATCCCTATATTGATTTACGCATTATGACCATAACAATGTAGTAAATTTAGCTGCTGAAGGCGTTGATTTTGCTATTCGTTTTGGTGAAGGATTATGGCCACTAGTAGAAAATACACCACTATTTTCTACTGCGCATACTGTGCTTTGTTCAGAGAAAGTTGCGAATCAGCTACAACATCCATTAGATTTAAAATCTCATCAGTTAATGCGTTCATATCGTAAGATGAATGGGAGAAATGGTTTTTAGCCGCAGAAGTGGAACCATGGCGCGTCAAAGGGCCTGTATTTGATTCATCGCGTTTGATGGTTGAAGCCGCGCTATTAACCGACGGTGTAGCCTTGGTGCCAAGTTGTATGTTCAACCATGAATTAAGTGCTGGAACATTAATTCAACCTTTTAATATCTCTGTGACTTTAGGTGGATATTGGTTAAGTCGTTTAAATCGAGAGCCATGACACCGGCGATGGCGATATTTCATAATTGGTTGGTGGATGAGTCTAAAAAAGAACAATAAGTCGGTGCTATACTATTAATAGAAATAGCACCGATATTTAATTTACTAGCATAATATAATGCTCATATTTAGAAGTTAAAATACCAGAGCTTCAGCCGAGAAATAATTCTTTTTATTAACAGAGAGCTCTGTACTATTAATATCCGTAATGGTTTCAGTAAAGAAATAGGTCGGCGAAACATTAAATATTTGTGCCAATTGGTAAATGGTATCGACATGAATATTAACCTCACCATTTTCATAGCGTGATTGATGTTGTTGGCTAATACCTAATAGTATGCTTAATTCTTTACCACTCATTCCGTGACTTTCTCTTAATGACCTTATTTTTAAACCGACAGATTTAGATATTTTTCGTTTCATAATGTTCTCTCTAACTTATTTAATATTGCAATGTGAATATAATTAAATATTATTAATGTAATTTGTTTTTCTAGTGTTATGTATTATTACTTAATTTATTAAATATCAATGGATTGAAAAAATGATTGAATATCAATCTCAAAATATGTTGCATACTGGAACAGTCTATCTAACGTTATTCTATTTATACCCTTTCATATCGTGATTGCTGTTGTGGGCTGATGCCAATAACCTCTGATAGTTCATTAATTGAAAGCCCATTCGTTTTTCGATAAAAAAGTATTTTTTTACCAATTAGGTGAGATGTTGAATAAGACATATAGACTCCTAAAATTATATTTTTTATTGCTAACTAGACACTATGTAAAGATTATATACCTATATTAACCACTTTTATTAAATAGTAAATTTGCTATTTATCAATTATTCTTTCATATTCTTTAATATTAGCAATAAAAATCAAATTATAAATAAATTAACCTCTTTTTATGATTAATGTTGAATGCTATTTATTCATATCTTATGTTAACCGACGCGGTCGAGTTTGCAGTTCCTGCGGTTATATTATTAGCAGTTTTAATATATCGAGCTTTCCAATTAAAAATATAGTCGCCACCTGCAACGTTATTTTGCAAAGTAAACTTTGAATTAAGCTTTATTGGGGTGCTGTTTCTATCTAATAATTGAATGGCGACTCCGGTCGCTTGCCCTTGTCCAGACAATTTAATTTTCCCTGTATTAGTATCAACATACCCAGCACTGCTTGTCACTGTCACTTTTAGATTAGTGCCTGCAGCGCAGCTTAATGTAATGGGTATATTGACACTATTGCTAGTAGAGCCAATAGCTTTAAACTGAGTATCATACCAAGTCCCTAAGTTAACATTGTAACTTGTCGCTTTTGTTGAGCACTTTAATACATTAATCTTGATAGCACCCGCTGGAATATTCAATGATGTTAAATTCCAAGTACTGTTATGTGGCGCTGGATTGTGCTGTGTTAATTTTCCCACAAGGCCAGCCTTTAAATTTCCCCCCTGTGTGACCTGCCCTGTTTTTTTGATAGTAATAGTCCAATATGGGTTAGGAATACCCCAAGCAGCAGGGTTAGCTAATGTTGGTGGCCCATAACGTGTGTTCAAGAAACCAATTTCCATAGCTTTTACTTGAATGCTGATGCCTGGTATATTACTGGCTGCAATTTTATTACCGTTTGGTACCCACCCATTCACATAGTCAGCATGTAAATAGGCATCACCGCATTGGCCATTACTTTTTGGCCTGAAAATGTATTGACTTGTGAGCCTTTAAAATTGACTCGAATAGTATCGAGGTCTCGTGCTCCAGTATCATCATATTGCAGTGAATAGGTTTTCGTAGGTACATTAACTACAACATTCCGTAAATTCGGGTTTTGAATACAGGCTGCTTGTGTATATGCAGAATAAGCAAAAACCGAGCCTATTATTACCAGTAAAATTTTCTTTTTAGTCATAAAATATCCTTAACATTTACTTTTTTTATTAAATGTTTTTCTTCTGTATACTCAATCTCATTGATCTCCCTAGAATTGAAAATAAAAAAATCTATAATATCAATTTCAAATATCTTAGAGTAATGATAAAGCCTATCAATATTAATTCGATTAATACCACGCTCATATCGTGATTGCTGTTGTTCACTCACTCCTACTACTTTAGATAAATTCTCTAATGTCATTCCTTTCATTTTTCGATAATAAGTGATTTTATTGCCAATTATTTTTGAGATAGGGTAGTGGCTAGGCATATCATTATCTCCTATTAAGGTGTGTGTGATTATAATAAGAAATTATATTTGATTATTGATAAGTAAATGTAAATTCTAAATGGCTTTTAAATGAGCCTGCAACCATACCATTTCCATATCCTGAAACTCTTGCAGACAGAGGAATTTCAACATTTCGTGTTTGTGTATTAACATTCGCAGTAATCGTATCACCATTTTTTATTGTTGTTTTATTGGTAGTATTGGCTAAATTTAATGCCACATTTTTCGCCGTACCATTATTAATAAAATGTTCCGTGACTGTTGCATCCGGAGTGCCAGATATTTTCATTACAGCTATAGTGGTACCGACAGGGCAATTTTTTAGCTTCACGGAAAAATTAACCCACGGAGATTTCTGAGTATCTTTGATATTCCAAATATTAATTTTTTTCAAATCAATTAAATAATTATTTTTTTCGACTTCACAAGGAGCAGCAATAACGACACCATGTACTTTAATATTTGCTGTTAGCCCAAATGCAGTTAAAGAACAGCTCATTATTGATAGTAATAGGATTAACTGTCTCATATTATTCTCTCTTTTATAAATAGGTAATTGTTGCCGTAATATTGGCGGAAATGGTTCCTGGTGTGGCATTACCTAATGAGCTAAAGGCACGTGTACGTAATGGAATATTAATATTCGCTTGCCCATTTGTCGGAACTTGTAATACTTTTTGGTTACCTAATGCAGTTGTTCCATTACCGTTTTGTAGTTGTACGGCTAGGTTTTTAGCTGTGCCTTGATTTTTGTATAAACTTGCTACATCCGCGGTATCCGCCGTTCCTTTAAATGTCAGTTTTACTTGGTTAATATAGCGAGAACAATTATTGAGACTAATATTAAAGTTTTTCCATGGAGAACCTGAATTGGTATTTTTAAAGACATCAGCAGAAATATTTTTTAGGTCAATATCAATATTATTCCCACCAGTAATATTGCAAGTTGCGGCTTTAATATTTCCGGTAAAATTCAATGCCACTGTGCTAGCAGCAAATAAATCCCCACTGAATATTAAGCAGCCAAGTAAAAGTAAATTTTTAGATGTTTTTTTCATTTTTTATTCCTACTCACAGCTAATATTGATTTATAAGTAAGATGATTCATCGTTGACCTCTTTATTATTGGCAAACCGCTGCTGTTTTATATAACCCCATATAATTCGATATACCTGCTAAGTTATATTTTACTTGGCATTGTTGTTTATCGTTATATTGAATAATAAAATTACCATTTTCAGCTAAACCAGATAAATAAATTTCGCCATCATTGCCCACTATATTATTTAGCTGTGGGTTATCTTTAAATATCGCCTGAGCACCAAAAGGTACGGGATTACCATCAGCAAAGGTTAATATCATGATGGCTCGGTACCCGACATTCGCCGCAAAGCTAGCTTTCACCAGAGCGCCACGGCTTGGTGCAACACTTTGACTGGTTAACTCCATTTCCGTATTTTCAGGTAGTTCAGAAGTGTCAATATCAATCACATTTTTACGATAAGCCGTGACATAAGGCACGAGTGCATAACCTTGGTTATTAGTGACAACTCCTGCTTGGTTTAATACTGGTACATCACCTGCATCTGGGATTTCAACAATAGCCGCGGTTTCGCCTAATTGTTGACCGAGCACAAGACCGCCAGAGTGAGCCACTAAGCTACCATTAACACCGTAATAGAGGTTATAGTTGTCTTTGCTATAGCCTGTTCCACCTGAAATTTCACCATATTGGCCTTTATAAGAAGCGTTCATATTACCGCTCGTACCTTGTTCTTGAGTGGTGAAACCCTGCTGCATGCTCCAATTTAAGCGGTTATTAAGTTGTGAAGCGGAAAGCCCAATACTGCCTGTGCTTGGGCCGTTGCTGCTACTATTACTGTTAAAGTTGTAATAGAAGGTGTTATCAAACACGGTAAATGGCACACTGACAGAGAAGGCAAGCTGATGATCATCTTCACTTTTCGTACGGCTACCGGAAGTATATGAGTAGCTATTAGTATTTTTATTATAGGTATAATTCAAACTATAACTGATGCCTTGCCAACTATTGTTATAACCCACGGTGGCAGACTGAGTTTTACGGTCACTATTCCAGTAGTCTTCATTGATATAGCCTACAGAGATTGAACCAAAGTTATCCCCTAAGTTTTGGCTGAGGGTGATCTCACCGCGATTACGGCGGCGTTCAATTTCAGGGATATAGTTTGTATTTCTATAGCCGTCAAAGACTTCCGCTAAACTGTAAAAACCTTTAGTGGAATAACGATAACCAGCCAATGCGATATTAGTACCAATATCGTTGATATTTTTGTTATAGCGGAAACGGTATGATTGGCCTTTTTCCTTAACGTCATTACTTAGCGTTGAATTTGCATGGGTAACGTCAATGGATAACGCACCAAATCGCCCAAGGTTTTGGCCTGCGCCGATGGAGTAAGATTGGTAATGCTCACTCACTTGGCTACCACCATAAGCGGTAATACCATACGGTAGACCATAGATTAAGGTAAATGGCCAAATTTTGTTTTATCAATGCTACTGTCATAAGCGCGGTATTCCCCGCCCGTTACGCTATAAGAAAAATATCCTTCACGTTGCAATACAGGTAATGAGGCAAAAGGAACGATTTGATATTGCTCGCTACCGTTGGATTCTTTGATGGTGACATGCAAATCACCGCTTCCCCCTGTTGGATATAAGTCATTGATTTCAAAAGGGCCCGCAGCCACCTCGGTTTGGTAGATAATGTAACCATTTTGGCGGATCGTCACCTGTGCGTTGCTACGCGCTATCCCGCGTACAACGGGTGCATAGCCGCGCAAACTTTCAGGGGACATATCATCATCTGTCGCAAGCTGAGCTCCGCGAAATGGCACGCTATCAAAAACCATCGAAGGTGAGACACTATCCCCCAAGGTTAACTGACTTTTGATACTATTTATGCCACGTGATGCATAGGTATAAATGGTGTCCCATTTACCAGATTGGTCAGTATTGCTTGACCATGTGGTGTAATTCCGTAACCGCCAAGCTCCAATATTTAAACCGGGTCTTAAATTCACATAATGGGATGTATTATCTGAGCCATTTTTTTTTACGATCATAATTTTTCGACCCGTTATAGCTATAATTTAATAACAGTGCATTGATCCCATTATCAATATTAGCTAGATCAACGTAACCCCTTGGGTTTCTATCCAATGCGATTTGGGGGATGCTTAAATATAAACGTTGAGAATCAAACTCAAAATTACTTGTGGCATCAGGGATCGCTGCAAGGTTTACACAGTGACTTCCTGCGGTTTGTAATTCAGGGTATTCCGCTGTTTTGATACCAAACTCTTTAATATCAGCAAGTGATAAACATGGAACTAATTGGTTACGGCTATTTTTTTTCAAATTTAAGATTTTTAGCACCAATTAAGTTGGTGTTGACATAAATATCAACATAGTAGTCACCGGCTAATTGCTCATTATTCTCGAACTGTGACAAATCAACCGAATCTTTATTCGGTAGCTCTAAAAAGTCAGGATCAAAGTAGACATTATTTTCTGTTTTTTCTTCAGCATATAGCGATGCGGTATAGCCTAAATATAATAGTAGGCCTAGAGATATTTTATTTATTTTCATGATAAAGCCCAACTTATTTTATAGTTTTATATTTTCTTTTCGAGTGCTTCTGGTGCTGCACCATAATCATTAATAACTTCCCATTTAATTGTTCCATTAGTATTTGAGTTATTAACCTCGAAAGTCGCACTTGAGAAAGGTGCCGCATAAGAAACATCATTAGCCTTTGTTCCATTAAAGCTGATGCTCTGGAAATTCATAAAATAAGGTGTTGGGTTTTTAACCGTAATTTTATTTCCAGATTTAGACCACACTAATTTTTTTTGCTCTTCAATAAAATTAACATCTTTTAATGCTTTAGGGCGATAAATTAATTTCATTTGCGTTTTAAAGGCAATTTGTAATGAGTTTTCTGTTCTTTCTGTTGCTGGAATAGTTTTTATATTTAACCAGAACAATGACTCTCTATCATTAGGTAATTTATTTTCGGTTAAAAATATTCTAAGCGCATTAGTTCTATCTGCATTTAGCCTAAATAATGGTGGTGTGATAGAAAAATCAGACTGTTTTTTTTCATCGATATTATCTATCCAAGATTGAATCAAATAAGGGATTTTATCTGGATTTTCTACGCTGATGCTGACATCTTTGTTTCCCTCATTATAAATAACACGGGTTCCACCAATAATAACACCAGCATTCGCAGTATTTATTAGTGCAAGTAAGGAAATGAAAATATAGATAATAGATTTCATAATACCACCATTGATTATTATTAGATAAGGCTTAAGTCCTTTTAAACCTTATTTATTACTTAGTTATAATTGATTGTGAAAGTTGCTGTCGCATTTGCAGGACCAGGAGTCACTGTGTCAGACTTAGCAATATAACGCGCTCTGAAATCTAAATTATTTTCCACATTTTGCTGTAATGGATATGCTTTAGAGGCAGTAAATAATGGAACAATTTTATTCGTATCATCAGTAATTTGAATTCCAACGCCAGTTGCAACGCCAGTTTCTTCTTTTAATTTAATAACTTCATCATCACCAATATAAGAATCAGCATCAAATTTTACTGAAGCCGTTGTTACTGTAGCAGGGCAATTAATTAATTTAATGGTAAATTTAGTTGCTGCCGCTGTACTTCCTGCGTTTGGTAATGCTTTTTTAGATACTTGTCCTAAGTTTACTTTTAGTGCATCAGAGCCAGCTGCTAATTCGCATGCTTGGTCGATGATTTCACCGGTAAAGTCGATAGTACCATCTGCAGCTAATGCATTATTAACAGCAAAGATTGAGGTTGCAGCAATTAATGATGCAAGTAAGTTTTTTTTCATTTGTTTTTCTCCAAAAGATAATTATTTATTTTTCATTGAGTAGGTGGAATTACCAATTACTCAATTGGAGAGTATTTTGAAACTATTTTTTAAAATAAACAAGTTTTGTAAAATTTGGTAAAATATAATTAAATTTTGAAGTATTTAATTTTTTTAATTAAGTTAACACCGTATGGGAGAATAATTGAAGTGCTATTTTATCTTAAGGTAAATATATTTTTAGGTGAGTTTTTTACTAAAGTGAAATAACGATATAAAACTAAGAATAATTATAACGTGGGAGATAAATTTAATTTTTCTCTCATATGGTGATTATTTGGGTTTATAAGGCCCTGGCACATCAGACCACATTTGAAGAATGTTTTATTTGTACTATTGTAAAACGAAATAATAGTATAACTATCGAATTTCGTAGGTCTAAAAGTGCTATTTATTTCATTTTTTGAATAAATAAAGGGTATTACCATTCAGGATATGAATGAAAATTGCAGGGTGATTAATCTCGGTTTTCAGAAAACATTAAATTACCCTTTGAATATCTTCGATTAAATTCAATTGAGTAGCCTTAATTTTAATTAATTATGCTAAGGCTACATAAGAAGTTTCTTATTTATAGATACGTTTAAGCTACAGTGTTCATTGTTATAAATTTCCTATAAACGACGTTATTTTTGTATTAATGCTACTTGTATAAATTGAAATTCTGTTCAGGTGATAATAAGCTTTCTGCTTGCAATATCTTTTTTTATTTTGTTTATTATTCATTGTGTTAATTGGTGTTGGAATAGTAAAATCAATAATTAATTCCTGAATATCAAGGTCGAATTATTTAATATTAAGATAAGTATGAAGTAATAAATTACTTCGTACATTATCTTAATATGATAGTGAACATTTGAAGTTATTCAATTCCTAGCTCTTTTAATTTACGGGTTAGGGTATTTCTTCCCCCAGCCTAATAAACGGGCAGCTTCTTGCTTATGGCCATTGGTGTATTTTAACGCGCAATTTAGCATGGTACGTTCAAGTAGGGGGATGGTTTGAGAAAAAAGGTCTTCTTTACCGTCCATTAATGCGTTATCAGTCCACTCTTCAAGTAATTCAAACCACTGAGCTGCAGAAATAGGATTTTGTGATGACAATGATTGTGTTGGCATGGAATCAGCTTGCGATGATTTTACCACTGCATTTTGTTGTGGGTGCTCTTCAAGTAAATCATCGGGCAAATCTTGCGGTAAAATTTCTTGGCTTGCTGCCATCACGGTTAACCAACGGCAAACATTTTCCAATTGGCGAACGTTACCTGACCAATAATAGCGCTGAAGAATTTTTTCGCTGTCGGGGTGAAGAACCTTAGCCTCGACACCGAGTTCTTTTGCCGTATTTTGTAGAAAATAATCGGCGAGACGTGGGATATCTTCAGTGCGCTCACGTAGCGGTGGTAATTGTACTCGAATGACATTTAATCGGTGAAATAAGTCTTCGCGAAATAAGCCTTCTTTAACTCGTTTTTCAAGATCTTGGTGGGTCGCTGCAATAATCCGTACATCCACATTGACTGGGGTATAACCCCCAATACGATAGAATTGGCCTTCAGCCAGAACACGTAACAAGCGAGTTTGTACATCAAGGGGCATATCGCCGATTTCATCTAAAAACAATGACCCATGGTTAGCTTGTTCAAATCGGCCCTGACGTACTTGGGTCGCCCCAGTAAATGCGCCTTTTTCGTGGCCAAATAGCTCAGATTCAATTAAGTCTTTGGGAATAGCCGCCATATTTAATGCAATAAAAGGGGCGTCGGCACGAGGGCTGTGTTGATGTAACGCGTGGGCAACCAGCTCTTTTCCCGTTCCTGATTCGCCATTAATAAGCACACTAATTGATGAGCGTGATAAACGGCCAATAATGCGATAAACCTCTTGCATCGCTGGTGCTTCCCCGATCATGGTCGAAGAGACTGTAGGGGCAGGCTGCTTAGCTTCACGGCCTGCATGGTTTTGTTCACGGCTATGATTCAGTGCACGTTCGACCAAGGCAACGGTTTCATCAATATCGAAAGGTTTTGGCAAGTAATCAAAAGCACCTGATTGGTAGGCATTCACGGCAGCATCAAGGTCAGAGTGTGCGGTCATGATAATAATCGGTAAAAGGGGGTGCGATTGTTTAATGGTATTTAGTAGCTCAATACCATTTTTTCCTGGCATACGGATATCTGATAACAACACATCAGGGAGTGAGTTTTCTAATGCGCTGAGCACTGCATTCGCACTATCAAAGCAGGTACAAGCAAAGTTAGCGTTATTTAATGCGCGCTCAAGTACCCAACGGATGGAGCTATCATCATCAACCACCCAAATTTTTCCCTGCGTCATGGTTATCTCCTATTTCTTAATTGGCAGATAAATGGAAAACTCAGTGTGGCCCGGCCAACTGGTAAATTCGATTTTTCCTGCGTGTTGGTCAACTAAACTGCGAGCAATCGACAGGCCAAGCCCTGTGCCATCAGGTCGTCCGCTGACCATGGGATAGAACAACGTATCCTGAATTGCCAATGGAATACCGGGGCCGTTATCTTCAATATCAATACGTGCAGCTAATCTATAACGTTCACCTTGCAATGTGACTTGAAAAGCCGTTCGTGTACGCAAAGTGATATAGCCTCCCGTTTCGGCGAGGGCTTGCAATGCATTTCGGGTGATATTTAGCAGCACTTGCTCGATTTGGTCTGGGTAATACTCTAATTCGGGCAGGCTTGGGTCATAGTCACGAATTAGTGTTACATTATCGGGCTTTTCTAATGACACCAACCGCGTTACATTTTCCATAATATGATGAATACTTTGCTGTGTTTTCGGCCCCGGATATTGAGGGCCAAGTAGCCGATCAACCAATGCTCGCAAGCGGTCGGCCTGTTCGATAATCACTTGAGTATATTCATTTAATTGTGGGTCAGGCAACGCTTTAGATAGCAATTGCGCAGCGCCTCGCAAACCTCCGAGAGGGTTTTTGATTTCGTGAGCAAGTCCACGGATCAGTTCGCGGGCAGCCAATTGCTGGGCATTTTGTGCGAGTTCTTGGCTCAAACGTCGCTGGCTATCTAATTGTGAAAGCTCAACTAAAATAAATTGTTCTGAAAAAGGCTGGGCGCTGCACGACATCACATGAGAATGGTTGTTAAACACTAAAGTGACTTCATTTTCGGTAAAGCTATGGCCTTCTTTTAAGCTATTGAGCATCAGTTCATCATTGAGTGAACAATAGCTGAATAACAGGGGGAGAGGCGTACCATATAGCTTGCGCTGGCTTTGGGTTAAGATCTGGAGTGCAGCATGGTTGGCGTAATGGATAACCAAGTCGTAATCCAAAATTAGCACGCTATTAATGAGAGAGTCGAGAATATGTTCCGGTGCTGGCAAGTGTTCGGTTTTCATGTAATGTTGCTCCTGCACTATTTTGGTGCATTATACCTGATAGACCAAACAACCGATATTTGATTTTTGTTGCGTAAGTACCTTAGAGATAAAAGGCCCCATCGAAAGATGGGGCAAGTGCTTCACGGCAACAAAGACTAACAGTGGAACGGCGTGTTACACACTGTAGTACATTTCAAATTCGAGAGGGTGTGGTGCCATACGAACACGTTGGATGTCGGCACGGGTTAATTCGATATACGCATCGATAGCATCATTAGTGAATACACCACCACGGGTTAAGAATTCACGGTCTTTATCTAATTCGGCTAACGCTTCATCTAAAGAACCTGAAACTGTTGGGATTTCTTTGGCTTCTTCCGGTGGTAAGTCGTATAAGTTTTTGTCCATCGCATCGCCAGGGTGGATTTTATTGATGATGCCATCAAGACCCGCCATTAACTGGGCTGCAAACGCTAAATATGGGTTAGCTGCAGGGTCTGGGAAGCGAACTTCAATACGGCGTGCTTTCGTACTCGCAACCACAGGAATACGAATCGAAGCAGAGCGGTTACGTGCAGAGTATGCCAACATGACTGGCGCTTCAAAGCCCGGAACTAAACGTTTGTATGAGTTAGTGGTTGGGTTAGTAAATGCGTTCAGCGCACGTGCATGCTTAATAATACCGCCGATGTAGTACAGCGCCATTTCTGATAAACCGCCGTATTTGTCACCTGCGAACAGGTTCACACCACCTTTAGATAAAGACATATGGCAGTGCATACCAGAACCATTATCACCCACTAAAGGTTTTGGCATAAAGGTCGCTGTTTTGCCGTATGCATGGGCAACATTGTGAACGACATATTTATAAATCTGAGTTTCATCCGCTTTTTTGGTCATGGTATTAAAGCGGGTAGCCACTTCGTTTTGGCCTGCGGTCGCTACTTCATGGTGGTGAGCTTCAACAACTAAGCCCATCTCTTCCATTGTGGTACACATGGCTGAACGCAAGTCTTGTGATGAATCAACCGGTGGAACGGGGAAGTAACCGCCTTTTACTGCAGGGCGATGGCCTTTATTGCCACCTTCGTATTTGGTTCCTGTATTCCATGCCGCTTCGATATCATCGATATGGTAGTAGCTACCGTGCATGTTGTTGCCAAAACGAATGTCATCAAACACGAAAAATTCAGGCTCTGGTCCAAAGAGAACGATATCAGCAATCCCGCTAGAGCGCAGGAAATCTTCTGCGCGTTTTGAAATTGAACGTGGGTCTCTGTCATAACCTTGCATTGTGCCCGGCTCTAAAATATCGCAGCGTATAATCAATGTGATATCGGCAAAGAACGGGTCTAACATCGCGGTAGACGCGTCAGGCATTAATACCATGTCTGACTCATTGATGCCTTTCCAGCCACCAATAGATGAACCATCAAACATCTGGCCTTCTTCAAAGAAGTCTTCGTCAACTTGGTGAGCAGGGATAGTGATGTGTTGCTCTTTACCTTTAGTGTCGGTAAAACGCAGATCAATAAATCTAACATTGTGCTCTTTAATTAACGATAAAACATGTTCAGCGGACATCTCGGCTCTCCTGGTCGGGTCTAATCAACAAATCACAAGCTATTTTTGAGGGTGTGTTTGTTGTTTGTCTGGCGTGCTAGTCATATAAAAGTGGTTAGTACGCGCTCTATAAATAGATAAGCGAAAAGCGTGCCAACTTTTTAATTATAGCAAATACTGATTGTTACGTGAGGACGAGGGATTTTCATCATGTTGTATTGGACGTGTTGCACTATATTGGTGCATGAAATGACTATTTTGCACTGATCTAGTGCATTTGCGAGTGGAGCTCAAATAAAAAAGCCAACATTGCGCTCTGTTAAAGCATAAGGTTGGCCGGATAAAAAAGAAATGAGGTGGTTTAATGCCAGACAGCTACATTAATCTTCATCGCTATTAGTTAATAATGTATTCACTTCTTCAATTTGTTTTACTGCATCATTGATGATGGAGGCAATTTGGCGTGTCTGCTCTTCGTTTAGTTGTTTTAAAACCATTTTGTGACGTAATAAAGCTTTAAAACGACTGACTGCCATTTCAATATCTTCTGCTAAATTACTGCCTTGTTGCATATCACGTGCTTTAGCCAGTTTGCGAGCAATAACCGCTTCAATTTCTTTATTTTGAGCTAAATGATCAGAGCCTTCCGGCGTAATCGTAAAACTTTTTCGATTACGTTCAACAATCTGAGACTCCAAGAAGCCTTGTTCTTCTAACAGGGTTAGAGTGGGATAAATAACACCCGGGCTTGGCACATACAAGCCATTTGAGGCTTCTTGAATATCCTTGATAATTTCGTAGCCATAGCTTGGTTTTTTAGCGACTAACGAAAGTACCATAATATGAAGGTCGCCATGGTCGAATAAACGACGTAGGCCTTTACCTCTTCCACGACCTCTTTGGCGGTCATCACCATGTCCATGTCCATGACGGCCTTCGCCGTGGCAGCGTTCACCATGTCCACGACCATGACGGTCTTCGCCGTGGCAGCGTTCACCATGTCCATGTCCATGACGGCCTTCGCCGTGGCAGCGTTCACCGTGTCCACGACCATGACGGCCTTCACCGTGGCAGTGTTCACCGTGCCCATGGCGGTCATCACCATAATAGTCATCTCCGTGGTTGCAATGTTCGTGACTATGACGGCCTTCATTGTGGCAACATCCACCGCGATGGCCATGTTGATTTTCATCATGGCGTGCATAATATACATGACGACAAGATTTAATTAGCATATAGTTACTCCTTAGTTTGTAACTTTAGATATATCGAATTTGTTTTCTGGTTTTACTATATTTAGATATATCTAATTAGTCAATTTAGATATATCTAAATAACGCAAAAAGATATTTAAACTGGTAGTTAAGAAAGAAAGTCTATTTTTTGTTCTTTTTTTGGGCTGCTAATATTAAGTTTTTAGCGTATTATTCTGTCACTTCGTGGTTTCGCAGAGATGATGCTCATTATTTTGTGAGGGAATCTGGCACTGTTACGCAACTGAATGTTTTTTCGTTAAAAACTTTTTATACAGTGATGGGTTTCACATTTATTCCACTTGTGCGGAAAAACGTGTAAAATAACAGCAAATTAACGTAGAAAGTATGTTTTGGGTGTGAATAACGGCTCAGTAAGCATATTCCTTTCCTGTCAATTAAACGGTAAAAATCCTTGTCAATTCAAAATTTAAGAAACATCGCCATCATCGCTCACGTTGACCATGGCAAGACCACACTGGTTGGTAAATTATTGCAGCAATCAGGCACGTTCGGTGAACGTGAAACTGTTGATGAGCGTGTTATGGACTCCAATGACTTGGAGAAAGAGCGTGGTATTACTATCCTTGCTAAAAATACCGCTATCCAATGGAATGGTTATCATATCA
The DNA here is from genome assembly GCA_900455085.1 of Providencia rettgeri. Taxonomy (NCBI): domain Bacteria; kingdom Pseudomonadati; phylum Pseudomonadota; class Gammaproteobacteria; order Enterobacterales; family Morganellaceae; genus Providencia; species Providencia rettgeri. Next base: position 251,807 of record UGTZ01000001.1, read on the forward strand.
ATATCGTAGACACCCCAGGTCACGCCGATTTCGGTGGTGAGGTTGAGCGCGTTATGTCTATGGTTGACTGCGTACTGCTGGTTGTTGATGCGATGGATGGCCCAATGCCACAAACTCGCTTCGTAACGCAAAAAGCGTTCGACCACGGTTTACGTCCTATTGTTGTTATCAATAAAGTTGACCGCCCAGGCGCACGTCCTGATTGGGTTGTTGACCAAGTATTCGACTTATTCGTGAACTTAGGTGCAACGGATGAGCAACTCGATTTCCCTATCGTTTATGCATCTGCATTAAACGGTATTGCTGGTCTTGACCACGAAAACATGGCTGAAGACATGACTCCACTGTACGAAGCTATCGTGGAACACGTTGCGCCACCAGCGGTAGATATCGATGGTCCATTCCAAATGCAAGTTTCGCAATTGGATTACAACAGCTATTTAGGTGTTATCGGTATTGGTCGTATCAAACGCGGTGTTGTTAAGCCTAACCAACAAGTAACGGTTATCGATAGCGAAGGTAAAACTCGTAACGGTAAAATTGGTAAAGTTCTGACTCACTTAGGTTTAGAGCGTATTGACTCACAACAAGCGGAAGCGGGTGACATTGTTGCTCTGACCGGTTTGGGTGAACTGAATATCTCTGACACCATTTGCCAAGTCGGTAGCGTTGAAGCACTGCCTGCATTAGCGGTTGATGAGCCAACAGTTAGCATGTTCTACTGTGTTAACACCTCACCATTCTGTGGTAAAGAAGGTAAATTCGTGACTTCACGTCAGATCCTTGACCGTTTGAATAAAGAATTGGTTCACAACGTTGCACTACGCGTTGAAGAAACTCAAGACCCAGATGCATTCCGCGTTTCTGGTCGTGGTGAGCTTCACTTATCTGTTCTGATTGAAAACATGCGTCGTGAAGGTTTCGAATTAGCCGTATCTCGTCCAAAAGTTATCATTCGTGAAATCGATGGTCGTAAACAAGAGCCGTTCGAACAAGTGACGTTAGACGTTGAAGAACAGCATCAAGGCGACATCATGAAAGCATTAGGTGAGCGTAAAGGCGACCTGCGTGACATGATGCCAGACGGTAAAGGCCGTGTACGTCTTGATTACGTCATTCCAAGCCGTGGTCTGATTGGCTTCCGTACTGAGTTCATGACAATGACATCAGGTACTGGTTTACTGTACTCAACGTTCAGCCATTACGATGATGTTCGTCCAGGCGAAATCGGTGGCCGTCAAAACGGTGTTCTGATCTCTAACGGACAAGGTAAAGCGGTTGCTTATGCACTGTACAGCCTGCAAGACCGTGGTAAGCTGTTCTTGGGTCACGGTGCTGAAGTGTATGAAGGCCAAATCATTGGTATTCACTCACGTTCTAACGACTTAACTGTTAACTGCTTAACTGGTAAAAAAACTGACTAACATGCGTGCGTCAGGTACTGATGAAGCAACGACACTGTCACCACCAATTAAAATGACTCTGGAACAGGCTCTTGAGTTCATTGATGATGACGAATTAGTTGAAGTGACTCCGCAGTCTATTCGTCTGCGTAAACGTCATTTGACTGAGAACGATCGCCGCCGTGCAAACCGTTCTAAAGAAGACTAATTACCATGATGTAATGTTGTTTATTACTTTATTGTAGTTATGAGTGTAGTAAGGCGCCTTTCGGCGCCTTACTTATTTATAAAGGCTTATCTTTTTTCATAAAATACAGTGATGAAATAAATAGTCCGAAAATTAAAGGGATTTCGTACAATTCTTCGATAAGGCTTTGAAGTTCAGAATGATATAGAAAAACTGAACTGAGAAACCTATGGTGTTCAACACTGTCTGAAATTAAAAAAGCACACAGGGTTAGTAGTAGGCTCCAAAGTGGAATAGCTGTGTTTTTTAGGTGAAAAACAATACTTTTTCTTAATGGTGAAGCACATAGCATCAAAACTAAACTGCTAATCAAGGTAATAGAAATTAGCCTGAAATAAGTTTGATCCAGATTAGGGAAAAATTCTCGTCCCCAATTTGTTCCTCTGCCAAATAATGTTACCCACCAGATAGTTGCCCATAACCAAAATAATTTCATTCCCTGACTTTTTTGCTGTAATGATCTCATATAAAACCAAGTGAAAAAGACACAAAAAATTAGAGTGGCGGATTGAAAATGTTCAATAACTTTTGTTGTAAGGTCGATATTGAAATTCAGAGGGAAATAATTAATTAATGGAATTAAAAATAAACTTCCCCATAGAATAGCAATCGGCCAAGAGATTGTTTTATCTATTTTCATAGTCTGGCTTTTATATTTTAAGATTTATTTATTACTGATAATGCATGGATATCAGCTCACATTGCTTATGTGTAACTTGCTACGTACAAGCCATTATGCAAAAAGCCGATAGTGGGACTTAACATTTAGTATCAAAAACCGAGAGTGTGGTGTGAAATAGCACCTTTGGGATAAAAAGCGTTTTCTCGGTAACAGAATAAATCGGCTGGTTTTCTGCTCATTAATTGCGCTAAGTGTGGATTGCTTAATCGATAAATTGACAAAATAACGTGAATTATCACTAATTAGGGCTGTTCAGTTGCCCGAATAATGATTAAAGTAAATTTAGTGAATAACAATGAGGAAAAATTTATGCTGTATATCTTCGATATGGGTAATGTGATTATTGATATCGACTTTAATCGTGTATTTGATAAATGGTCTGAACTCAGCGGCACATCAAGTGAAGAAATCAAATCACGTTTTACTTTTGGTAATATCTTTCAATTACATGAGTGTGGAAAAATTTCAGACATCGAGTTTGCTGAGCTGCTTTGTGAAGAAATGGACATTACACTAAGCTTTGAAGACTTTGCTGAAGGCTGGCACGCTATTTTTATTTCGTTACGACCTGAAGTTATTGACATTATGGAACGCCTACGTGAACAAGGGCACCGAGTGGTCGTTTTATCGAATACTAATCGTCTACATCTCGACTACTGGCCAGCACACTACCCAGAAATTGCAGCTTCCTCCGATTTCTTATATTTATCCCAAGATTTAGGCATGCGTAAGCCTGACCCTGAAATTTATAAATATGTACTGCAATCCGAAGAGTTTGATGCTGCAGATGCTATTTTCTTTGATGATGTCGAAGAAAATATAAAAGCCGCAGAAGCCCTTGGTATTCGCAGTATTCATGTTGTGAATAAAGACACCATTCCTGAATATTTCCGCACTTACGATTTTAGTGCAGAAGTTGAATAATATCCTGATTTTATAGTGGGGCAACGGCTAACGTTGCTCCATCTTTTTGTAAAGAGTCATCATGATTGCATTAATCCAGAGAGTCACTCATGCGAGTGTGGTTGTTGATCAGAAAATAGTAGGGCAAATAAATGCTGGGCTGCTGGTTTTGCTTGGTGTTGAAAAAGATGATGATGAACAGAAAGCCAAACGTTTGTGTGAAAAAGTATTAGGCTACCGTATTTTTAGTGATGAACAAGGGAAAATGAATCTCAATGTTCAACAAGCAGGTGGTAGCTTGCTGGTGGTTTCTCAATTTACTTTAGCAGCTGATACCAAAAAAGGTATGCGGCCTAGTTTTTCAGGGGGGCAGAACCTGAAAGGGCAGATACTTTGTATCAATACTTTGTTGAACAAAGTCGCCAACAAGGGGTTGAAACACAAACGGGTGAATTTGCCGCTGACATGCAAGTGAATTTAACCAATGATGGCCCTGTCACCTTCTGGCTACAAGTGTGAGTCCATTTTTAAAGGGGGAAGCGATGTACCATTTACGTACACCGAAAGACGATATTGAATTTGCAACTTATTACCATTTTCGCTGGGAAATGTTGCGAAAACCGTTTAATCAACCCCTAGGTTCTGAAAAAGATGGCTATGACTTAACGGCACACCATCAAATGGTCGTCGATGATAAAAACCGTATTCTTGCCATTGGTCGTTTGTATATTAATGCTGACAACGAAGGCGCTATTCGTTTCTTAGCCGTTAACCCGGCAATGCAGGGAAAAGGGCTTGGTAAGTTGATTATCATGGCACTGGAATCTGTTGCTCGGCAAGAAGGGGTAAAACGCATTGTATCAAGCGTTCGTGAAGAAGCAGTTCCATTTTTCAATAAAATGGGGTTTGAAAATCGAGGGCAAGTAGCAGGGCAGCTAAAAACGCCAGTGCGCCATTACTTGATGATCAAACCCATTGAGACATTAGACCAAATTCTGCATCGCCCAGACTGGTGTGGCGAGTTACAACAAGCCTGGTATAAGTATATTCCATTGAGTGAAAAAATGGGTGTCCGAATCGACCAATACACAGGAACTCGTTTTATTACCACCATGCCAGAAGCGGGCAACCAAAACCCTCATGAAACCATATTTGCAGGGAGCCAATTTTCATTAGCTACCCTAACAGGGTGGGGGCTGATTTGGCTATTAATGCAAGAACACCAGCTTGGTGGTGATATTGTGTTGGTCGATGCCAGTATTCGTTATGGTAAGCCAGTAAGCGGTAGGCCGACAGCAACTGCGGACTTAGCCAATATGAGCGGTGACCTTGACCGCTTAGCGCGAGGTAGCAAGGCGCGAGTAAAACTGAACGTTGAGGTTAGTAACCCTGATGGTAAAGTAGGCGCTGTATTCAGCGGTGTTTATATGGTGTTACCTGTAGAAACAGCCAAGTAAAGTTACCCATTGAATATTAAAAAAGAAAGGCAGGTTCGATTGACCTGCCTTTTGTATTTCTATGAATTGACAGTTTTTATTAATTGCTAAGTGCGGGGAGCGGTTCTGCCAAAGAAGGCTCAGTAGGCTGCAAATCGGTTTCGGACTCTACTGAAGAGGTGACAACCCCGTTCACAACAGTACGGAATAGACGTTTACCTTGCAATGGTATGGCCATCAATTCCCCATTCAAACTTTTTTCCACTGATGGGGCGAGCAAATCACCTTGTAATGTTGCATCAAAGTCACCGATGACTTGAGCGGGGAAGCCTGCCCAACCCCATTGATTTAAATCAACGAGGTCAATATTAGAACCTGATGCTCTCAGTAAAAAGGGAACTTTTTTCGGTTCTTGCTTTACCAGCAAGCCAATTTTACTGATGCCTTTATCGGTACTGACCGTTAAGCTCACCGCCGCTGAGGATTTACCACTTTGACGTACTTCAATAAATGGCCGGCGTACGAGAACTTGGTTGATTGTGCCGCTATCTGCAGTAAATGTCGCTTTACCGTTCCAAATTCCCCACTGTTTTTGTTTAATCAAATCGACATTTTCGATATTGCCGCTTAGAGCGGTCAATTCGAAAGGAAATTGTGCCTGGATATTCATCAAAAGTGATTGAGAAAGGGTGAACTTTTTGATGTTTAAACCAGATAACCACGTTGGGGTTGGTTCTGCGAAGAAGGACAACCAATTTTCAGGTAAGGTATATAAGATACCCGCGAGTTTACCTTCGTCAATGGTTAGTATTTGATCATTACGTTGCCAAGACCCACTGAGATTAAAGACACCTTTATTATAGTAACCCGATAACTTATTGATATTAAGGCTGTCGCCATTGATACTTAGCTCACCAATTAAGGTACTCAGTTGCTGGTCTTTTACGACGAATTGGTCGACATTAAAGCTAATATTGCCTTTGGGATTAGTCCAGCTTCCTCTTAAGAAGCTGAGTTGGTCAATTTCGGTACTTAAGCCAGAAAGTGCCCAATCCCTTCCTTGGATATCAACGTTGGTTAATTCTACTTGTTTGACCTGCAGCGATTTTTCACTCGTTATTGCATCAAATAGTGAATCGAAATCAACATTATTTTCCCAGCCGACTTTATTCATGGTGAGGGAGTCAACCATGATAGAGCCATCGCTAAGTACCTTCCCAGCACCCGCAATATAGCCATTATTTAAGTAGGCACTTGCTTGGCTTATTTCTGTTCCTTGCTGCTGCAATTTACCGGTAATGGCAACATTCTTGAAGGAAAGGCCATTGAATTTTAATTGGTTAGAGGTAAATCGAAAATCACCGTAACCAAAAGGGGATTTTTCGGCTGGTTTCCAAGGGTAATTCCTCCCGTGAAGCCAGTGAATTGCACAGTATCGTTGTCTTTTTTAAGCGTAATTTGGCTATTTTCAAATTGCAAAATATTTGCAGAAATAGGGAACAGCACCGTATTTGGTAAGACGGTTGTCGATAATGTTCCTTGAGTGATAACCAAACGTTTGATAGCCGTACCGCTAAATAGATTTCGCCAATTAACATCAATTACGACTTGTCGTGAATCTAAAGAGAGATCACTGTTTTTAGACGTTAATTTAACATCTTGGAAAATGAATTCACCGGGGTTAGAAAACTCATGTCCCATAATTCCTACATCAATATCGTAGTCGGTAAATTTACTTAAAAATTGACTGGAGTAGGATGCACCCCAACGGGTTTGTAGCCCGATATAAGTAAAAATAAACAATAGCAGCAGTAACAAAAGTGCATAGGTAGTAAATTTGATTAACCATTTCACAGTTTACTGCTCCTTTGGTTTGTGGACGAATAGACACAAAAAGAAACCGTCTAATATAGCGACAATTTAAGGATAGCATACAGAAAAACCGCCAGAATGTTCAACACTGGCGGCTAGAATGAAAGATTATTTTTCGAGAGGGAAGACTAAATTCAGAACAATTGCAGTTAAACCACCCGCAGCAATCCCCGAAGAAAATAATGTTTTTAGCCAGTCAGGTGCGAATTGTAAAATCAAAGGTTGTTGTGAAACGCCCATACCCACTGCGAGAGAAAGGGCGATAATCATAATTGCACGGCGATTGAGTGGCTCGCGAGAGACTATCCTTACACCTGAAGCGGCGATGGTACCAAACATCACAATGGTTGCTCCGCCCAGCACAGGTTCGGGAATTTGTTGCACGAAGCCCGCAACGGCAGGGAACAACCCTAATAACACCAACATTAAAGCGACAATGTAGCCGACATAGCGGCTTGCCACCCCAGTTAATTGGATAACACCGTTGTTCTGCCCAAAGCAAGAGTTAGGGAAAGTATTAAATACCGCAGAAACCATTGAATTCAAACCATTGGCGAGTACGCCACCTTTAATTCGTTTCATGTATAAAGGGCCACGAACAGGTTGTTCTGATACGTCAGAAGTGGCGGTAATATCACCTATCGTTTCTAAAGAAGTCACCATAAAAATAAGAATTAATGGGATCAACAGGTTCCAGTCGAATGATAAGCCATAATAAAAAGGCTCAGGGACAGTAATAATTGGCTGATTGGCTTCCACGGGTTGCGCATTTGGCAACATATCCATCCACCAAGCGGCAATATAGCCAACCGCCATCGCGATGACGAGAGAAGCAACGCGCAAGTAAGGGTTTTTCTGGCGATTCAAGAGGATAATAACGGCTAATACAATCCCCGCTAAAATCAAGTAATCAGGGGAACCAAAAGTATTGTCACTAATAGCACCATAGCCACCACCAATGGACGTTAATCCCACTTGAATTAAGGACAATCCAATAATCATCACGACCACGCCAGAGACCAATGGTGTGATAACGCGACGTGCTAAATGCAAGAAGCGCGAAAGAATGACTTCAGTGAGTGCGGCGACGAGTAAAGTACCAAACAAAGCTGCCATCATGGATGGGATATCAGCACCACCTTGCTTGAGTGCAACACCTCCCATAATTAAAGGTGCAACAAAGTTAAAACTGGTTCCTTGAATCGAAAGCAGGCCTGAGCCAATAGGGCCCCACGCGCGAATTTGAATTAAAGAAGCAATACCGGAGGCAAATAAAGACATACTGATGATGCGCTGAGTGTCGTGGGCTGGTAGCCCCAAAGCTTGGCAAATCAGCATTGCAGGGGTAATAACTGCGACAAACATCGCTAGAAGATGTTGCCCGGCAGCAAACAAGGCTTGCGGTAGCGGTGGGCGGTCTTCTAATTTGTAGATGAGTTCGCTTTGCGTTTGTATGGTCGCTTCAGTAGTTTGCTTTTCAGACGTCGCAGTATTCATTGCTTTCATTTCTCGCCAACAAAAAACGCATTGTAATGCGAGGATTTTAAAAAGCAATCGTTTGCGCGTAAAAAATATTGATCAATGTTAAATAAGGTTGTCACATTTTTATATCTTTTAACTTGTATTTATAACAGTTTTTTTTTCTAATCCTATAACCTGCTTTTGGCGTTTTAAGGAAGAAATTAACGTCTTACTAGTTTTTGATAATTTTAACAACAGACGAGGTACGTGAATGTATCATCTCGATGTCTACGGTACACTGGTAGCAGCTACCTTAGTATTATTGCTTGGGCGTAAACTGGTCAAATCAGTCCCTTTTCTTGAAAAATATACAATCCCTGAACCTGTTGCGGGTGGGCTGTTAGTTGCTTTTAGTCTTTTATTGCTTAAACAATTATTTGACTGGAGCCTTTCTTTTGACTTATCACTGCAAGAACCTATGATGCTGGCATTTTTTGCCACAATTGGTCTTAATGCCAACCTTGCTAGTTTGAAGGCTGGTGGTAAGGCATTGTTTATCTTCATTTTTGTGGTTGTCGGTTTATTACTTGTCCAAAATACAGTAGGGATTGCTCTTGCTGAATTATTGGGATTAGACCCTCTCATGGGGCTGTTAGCTGGCTCAATTACCTTATCCGGTGGTCATGGAACTGGTGCGGCATGGGGGAAAATTTTCACTGAAAATTATGGTTTCCAAAGTGCAACAGAAGTTGCAATGGCTTGTGCTACATTTGGGCTAGTTCTTGGTGGTTTAATCGGTGGACCTGTTGCACGTTTTCTAACGCGTAATATCCCAACGCCTGGAACGGCTGAAGATGATAAAGACGTTCCAACTGCATTTGAAAAGCCACAATCTGGCCGCATGATCACTTCAATGGTTTTAATTGAAACTATTGCATTGATCGCTATTTGCCTATTGGTGGGGAGCTTTATTGCAGGTCAGCTCGCTGACACGGTGTTCGCGTTACCTAAATTTGTGTGTGTATTATTTGTTGGGGTGATTTTAAGTAACAGCCTTTCTATCCTTGGCTTCTATCGCGTGTTTGACCGCGCCGTTTCTGTTATGGGGAACGTCAGCCTATCGTTATTCTTAGCGATGGCTTTGATGAGCTTGAAGTTATGGGAATTGGCGTCATTAGCAATTCCAATGATTGTCATTCTTGCAGTACAAGCCTGTGTGATGGCGGGATATGCTATTTTTGTCACTTTCCGTGTGATGGGCAAAAACTATGATGCTGCTATTTTAGCCGCAGGTCACTGTGGCTTTGGTCTTGGAGCTACACCAACAGCGATTGCGAATATGCAAGCAGTAACGGATAGGTTGGGTCCATCCCATCTTGCGTTCCTTGTGGTACCAATGGTTGGGGCATTCTTTATTGATATTGTTAATGCGATAGTTATTAAATTGTATTTAATGTTGCCAATATTCCCAACGATTGCTGGGTAGTTTTTATTTAATAATAAATCAAGTAAAGCAGGTATTGCCGTGAAAATATTCACGGCAATTTTCATTTTAAGGAACGGATAAAAAGAAGATATAAGATTTAAGCGTGACTGTATTGTTCTCGCTCAGGTAACCAACGCTCAATAAGCTGTTGCGCATTCTCGGGGTAATTTTGTTGAATATGGCGTGCAAGGCGTTGCACTTCTGGCAACATATATTGGTCACGTAATAAATCAGCGACTTTAAATTCTGCATTCCCTGTTTGTCTAGTGCCTAATAATTCTCCAGGCCCACGAATTTCGAGATCTTTTTGTGCAATAACAAAGCCGTCATTGCTGTCTCGCAACACTTGTAGTCTTTGTTTCGCGGTATGGGTTAGCGGGGTTTTGTACAGTAATACGCAGTGAGATGCGATAGCTCCACGGCCGACTCGTCCTCTTAGTTGGTGCAATTGAGCTAAGCCAAGGCGCTCAGGGTTATCTATAATCATTAAACTTGCATTAGGGACATCAACGCCGACTTCAATGACCGTTGTTGCCACAAGCAGCTGAATTTCATTTCTTTTAAAAGCTGCCATAATACTTTGTTTTTCAGCGGGTTTCATTCGACCATGAACTAACCCTACTTTCAATTCAGGTAATGCTAGTGCGAGCTCTTCGCAAGTCACTTGAGCCGCTTGTGCTTCTAATAATTCAGAGTCTTCAATGAGTGTGCAGACCCAATAGGCTTGGCGGCCTTCTTCAATACAAGCTTGGCGAACGCGTTCAATAATATCGTTACGGCGAGTGTCCGGAATGGCGACAGTGGAGACAGGCGTTCGACCTGGAGGAAGTTCATCGATGACAGAGGTATCTAAGTCTGCATAAGCTGTCATCGCCAATGTACGTGGGATTGGCGTAGCGGTCATGATCAATTGATGAGGGTGATACCCTTGTTGTTCACCTTTTTCACGCAGAGCGAGCCGCTGATGAACGCCAAAGCGATGTTGCTCATCAATGATAACAAGCCCCAGAGCTTTAAAGCTCACTTGCTCTTGGAAAATAGCGTGCGTTCCCACTATCATCGCAACTTCTCCATTTGCAATAGCATCTTGCTGTGCCTGACGAGCCTTGCCCTTTTGTTTGCCTGCGAGCCAACCGACTTTAATGCCTAAAGGTTCTAACCATTGTTTGAACGTATTGGCATGCTGCTCTGCAAGAATTTCGGTAGGGGCCATCAAAGCCACTTGTTTGCCATTCTCGATAGCACAAACGGCTGCTAAGGCTGCAACGAGAGTTTTTCCTGACCCTACATCCCCTTGAATCAATCGCATCATAGGGGCGTCTTTAGCGAGGTCCGCTTCAATTTCGCCAACAACACGGTTTTGTGCATTTGTTGGTGAAAACGGTAATTGTGCGAGTAACTGAGATTTTAACTGGCCACTTGCCACTAAAGGCTCGGCATATAGGCGTTCGTTGCCTGCACGGATGGCTAACATGCTGAGATGGTGAGCGAGTAACTCTTCGAGGATTAGCCGTTTTTGAGCTGGGTGGTGTCCTTTTTCAAGTTCACTCAAGGCAACATTCGGGGGAGGGTTGTGTAATAAGCGAATGGCATCTGGTAAGCTTATCATACCCCGGCTAAGTTCCTCCGGTAATAGCTCCTTGATATTTCCGCTATCGAGTAATCCTAGTGCTTGTTCCATGACTTTACGTAAAGTCGCTTGGCGAACACCTTCAGTGGTTGGATAAACGGGTGTTAAGTTCTCTTGTAAGCTGATATTGCTAGTATCTTGCGAAACTTTATATTCAGGGTGAATGATTTCTGGCCCTGTATTTCCTCTGCGAACCTCCCCATAGGCAGTGACCTGTTTTCCTTCCGCTAAGTTATTTTTCATTGCCGCTGAAAAATTAAAAAAACGTAAAGTGAGGTTGCCTGTGCCATCGGAAATTAAGCTGGTCATCATTCTTTTGCGGCCAAATACGACTTTAGTTTGCAGTATTTCACCCGTAATCGTTGCTGTCGTACCGGGTAGGAGATCTTTTATTTGATATAGACGGGTGTGGTCTTCATAGCGCAAAGGAAAATGCAGAAGAAGGTCTTGAACGGTGTTCAAACCGATTTTACGCATTTTTTCTGACTGGCTTGCTCCAATTCCGTGCAATGAAGTCAGTGAAATGGTATCAAGTAGCCCATTATTCATGTTTTTTCCTTTTATTTAACCAAACTGCCGTCTTTTCATTTTTTCGGTTAATTGCATTTGCGTCCACCACGTGTCATCAGCTTCAATTTGCCCTTGGTTATTGATAAATGGGCGAGGAAGTCCCTTACGTTTAGCAACTTCAGCCAGTACAGGATAACCGCCCTCAAATAACCAGGTTTGTTGCTCATCAGGTGAGAGTAGACAATGTTCACGCTCGTACATACCTGCTTGCTGCCGTTGCCTTTGGGCTTCATATAAAATCAACGCAGAAGCGACGGAAACATTCAAAGATTGCACCATGCCAGCCATTGGAATGATAATGTGTTTATCAGCCAATGCGAGGGCTTGTTGTGAAATCCCTGTTTTCTCTTGTCCCATCATAATACAAGTTGGCAAAGTATAATCAATTTCACGAAAATCAACGGCATGTTCCGACAAGTTAGTTGCCAAAACCTGCATGTTTTGTGATTTTATTTGGGAAATTGCTTCTTCGGTGGATGTGTGTGAAATAATTTTAACCCAGCTATTACTCCCAGCAGCAGAAGAAACGGACAGTTTGACCTGTTGGTCAGGCCAAATAGCATGAATTTGATGGATCCCTACGGCATCGGCACTGCGTACAATGGCAGAAACATTATGCGGTTTATGAATTTCTTCGAGGCAGAGAGTTAGGTCGGGCTGCCGCATCGCCATCATTTGGCAAATGCGGCGATAGCGGCGTTCATTCATAGTTATTAATTAGGTATGGTCATTAATTACGGTTTCGGCTGACACGTAGAACGTCAGGCATAATACGGATTTTCCGCATTACGTTTGCCAGTTGAACCCGGTTTTTAGTCGTAAGGCGGATAAAGGCACAATATACTCGGCCATCTTTCTCTTCTGTATTCATACTTTGAATACTTGAATTAGCGTCATTAATAGCGGCAGTTAAATTCGCTAAAGCGCCTTGATGGTTAATCATATCGACTTTAATTTCCGCGATAAAGTCGGCATCGGTGTCGTTATCCCATTCAACAGCCATAAATTTATCGGGTTCTTTTTGGTAACCACGGATGTTGCGGCAAGACTCATGATGGATAACCAGTCCTTTTCCAGGACTAATATGCGCAACAATTGGGTCACCGGGAATTGGACGGCAACATTTTGCGAAAGTAATAAGAACGCCATCAGCTCCTTTAATGGATAGCTTATTGCGGCTTTCGACAACGGCCTGTTCTCCCGGTGTATTTTGTGGGTTATTTTGTAAATTACGTGCGACAACCACACTCATGGCATTACCCAACCCAATTTCAGCAAGCAAATCATCGATAGAATGCAGCTTCATACGGGCTAATTCTGCATCAATATTGGCTTGAGGGATATCAGTGAGTTTATTTCCTGCCCCTAGCGCATGGTTGAGTAAACGACGACCTAAATTAATAGAATCTTCACGTTTTAAGTTTTTTAATAACTGGCGAATTTTAGCTCGCGCTTTTGAGCTGACAACAAAATTGAGCCAAGCCGCATTTGGACGTGCACCTGGTGCGGTAATAATTTCGACAGTTTGACCACTCGTAAGGGATTGCGAAAGTGGATAAGGTTGGCGATCAACGCGCGCGCCCACGCAAGCATGACCAATATCTGTATGCACCGCATAGGCAAAGTCAACAGGTGTGGCACCAGTAGGTAACTCAACAATGCGGCCTTCAGGGGTGAAAACGTAGATTTCATCCGGAAATAGATCTGATTTAACGCTTTCAATAAATTCAAATGAGCTACCTGCACTTTGTTGCAACTCAAGTAGGCTCTGCATCCAACGTTGAGCTCTAACTTGTGCAGTAGTACCTTGTTCACCTTGCTCTTTATAGGCCCAATGTGCAGCAACGCCCATTTCAGCCATTTGATCCATGTCTTCTGTGCGAATTTGCACTTCGACAGGAACACCATGTGGCCCTATCAGAGAGGTATGTAGCGATTGATAGCCGTTGGCTTTAGGGATGGCAATATAGTCTTTGATACGCCCCGGTCGTGGTTTATACAAACTATGCATCTGACCTAAAACGCGGTAGCAAGTATCCACATCTTTCACAATTACCCTAAAAGCATAGATATCCATAATGGAATGGAAGCGTTGCTCTTTTTGGTGCATTTTACGATAGATGGAATAAAGATGTTTTTCTCTGCCACTCACGCGACAAGGAACACCTGCCTCAGTTAGCCTACCGTCAATTTCTGAGAGAATTTTTTGGATCATCTCTTTTCGGTTACCGCGAGCAGCCTTGACGACTTCCTTAATAACACGATAACGGTTGGGATATAACGCTTCAAAACCAAGCTCTTCAAGCTCTGTTTTAATGTGGTGTATACCTAGCCTGTGGGCTAACGGGCTATATATTTCAAGGGTTTCACGTGCAATGCGTCGACGCTTATCGGGCCTAAGTGACCCTAACGTGCGCATGTTGTGAGTGCGGTCTGCCAGTTTTATCAAAATGACACGGATATCTTTAACCATCGCCATGATCATTTTGCGGAAGTTTTCTGCTTGAGCTTCTTTTTTGTCGCGAAAGTTGAGCTTGTCTAGTTTGGATACACCTTCAACGAGACCGGCGACGGTGGTGCCAAACAATTCTTCTATGTCTTGAAATGTCGCTGGAGTATCTTCAATCACATCATGAAGTAGCGCTGCCATAAGTGTTTCATGGTCCAAGCGCATCTCAGCAAGAATACAAGCAACAGCAACTGGGTGAGTAATATAGGGCTCACCGCTCGATCGGGTCTGCCCTTCATGGGCATCCCGTGCAACAACATAGGCTTTTCTTAGTAATTCAACTTGTTCTTTAGGAAGATACTTTTGAATGACTAAATTAAGGCTTTCAAACAGATACAAGGCAGACCCACCTTAGTGATTAGCGACGACCTTCAGCGATTGCAGAAACTGCTTGCATTTCAGCCGCTTCTTGCTCTTGCTGTTCTTGGCGTTCACGCACATCTAAAATGTGACCGTTGATTAAACCTTCTTCTACTTCACGTAATGCGATAACAGTATATTTATCATTTTCTTCAGGAACTAAAGGGTCTTTTCCACCCGTTTGTAACTGACGAGCTCTACGTGCCGCAACCAATACGAGGTCAAAACGGTTACCAATTTTCTCTACTGCGTCTTGAACAGTTACGCGTGCCATAAGTGTGCTACTCCAAAGAAATAAAAAAATGACCTGATATGATACTGAAACTATGCTCAGTCTGCTAGTAATTTGCTGATTAAAGCATCATGTCGCTGAACTTGACGCTCTAACTTTAAACGCTCAGTACGGATGATAGATTGTAAATCGCTCAGCGCGGTATTGAAATCATCATTAACAATAAGGTAATCATACTCGTTGAAATGTTCAATTTCACCTACTGCTTGTGACATACGTTTTTCAATAACGTCATCGCTGTCTTGTCCGCGCCCTCTTAGGCGACGATAAAGTTCATCTTTTGATGGTGGGAGAATAAAAATGCTGCGTGCTTCAGGCATTGTAGCCCTAATTTGCTGCGCTCCCTGCCAATCGATATCAAGAAAAACATCAACACCGCTGTTTAATACATCTTCAATGATGGGTTTAGACGTCCCATAATAATTCCCAAAAACGCATGCATGCTCTAGGAACTCACCTTTGTCGACCATTTGTAAAAAATCAGTTTCAGATACAAAAAAATAGTGCTCGCCGTGAACTTCCCCTGGACGTGCAGCTCGAGTTGTATGAGAAACGGAAACCTGAGTGTCATACAGTGGTTGTGTTTTTAATAAAGCCTGAATCAGACTTGATTTCCCTGCACCACTAGGGGCAGAAACAATATATAACGTGCCTTGTATCATGATGATTTCTTGAATAGTCGAGGATTAAACATAAAAGATGGCGATAAACCCGACATAGTATACACGGACTTGCATTAACATGCAGCGATATCAATAAATCATGAATTTTAATTAAATGAATTTGATTAGTAACTAAATTGTGAACAGGCTCGAGAAATTAACTTATTACTCATGAAAGCAACATTCGTTTTGCGAAGCTTTTTACAAATAATTCATTTTACGGAGGCAGAGTGAGGGAAGTTGTTTCATGCTTAGCGAATGAGGGCAAAATACTTTAAAGGAATGGCATCCCAATGGATTAGTAATAACTGGGAATAGTTATAACAAGGAATAGTTATGATTTATATTTTGTATGGTTATTGGTTAGCGTCAGCTTATAGGTTAGGTGGGTTAATCGTTGGGGTAATAGTATGTATTAATATTGCCCAAGCATCGCAGCAAGGTGCCATTAATGAACAGTGTGCAAAACAAAATAGTAAAATAATAAGGCAGGAGAGTTATCGGCTAGGTAAACAATTACAGCAGTGGAACCAAACTTACCGTTTGGTTGGTAGTAGTTCCATTAGTGACGAAGCTTATGATCAGCTCTTTAATTTGTGGCGTTCTTTACAGCGATGCCAGCAACTCCCTGAAGTATTACCAGATGTACAACTACCGGAAAAATCACAGTTAGCTACACATCCTATTCCTCATACAGGGTTGAAGAAACTCAATGAATTAGAGGTTTATAACTGGATAAAAACACGTAAAAATATTTGGTTGCAACCTAAAGTTGATGGTGTAGCGGTAACGTTGGTTTATAAGAATGGAAAGCTTGTTTCTATGATTAGCCGAGGAAATAGCATTGAAGGAATAGAATGGCGAGCAAAAGCAGACTTTATTCCTGCGATACCTAAACAAATTAAATATTTAGGCATGTTAGTCCTTCAAGGGGAACTATTTTGGCGTATGAATGGGCATATTCAAGCTAAAAGTGGGGGAGTCAACGCTCGTAATAAGATTGCGGGGTGGTTAATGCGAAAAAATACCCCAACCGACCCCGAAGAAAATATTGGCATTTTTATTTGGGCATGGCCTGCGGGAGATGCCAATCCAAAAACACAATTAACATTACTTTCTGAAATAGGTTTTCCACTAGCTGAGCAATATAGCCATAAAGTTGAGAATAAAACTCAAGCTAAGCAACTGAGGCAATACTATTATCAAAGTCAACTACCATTTGCTACTGATGGTGTAGTACTTAAAAATTTTCCAGCACCAGCGGCATCAGCTTGGCAATCAAAACAAAATAGTTGGGCAATTGCCTGGAAATATCCATTACGTAGTGTGTTATCAGAGGTCACTAAACTCAAATTCAATATAGGTAGAACAGGAAGGGTTAGTGTCGTTACCGAGATAATTCCCATCAATATTGACTCGAAAACTATTTCAAAGGTAAATGCTGGCCCGTTATCATCATGGAAAAAACGAGATTTAATTGTTGGAGATAAAATACTTGTCTCTCTTTCAGGGCTTGGAAGCCCAAAGATTGAAGAAGTTGTTTGGCGGCGAGAGAAGCGCGAATATCCAAATGTATCAACATTCAAGCAATTTCATGCACTCAGTTGCCTGGCTTATACGGAGTCTTGCTCACAGCAATTTGTCGCAAGGTTAACATGGCTAGGTAAACAACTCAGTATTCGAGGCATAAATGAAGCTACATGGCACCAGTGGGCTGAGAGGCATAATCTTACTCAACTAACAACTTGGTTGTCAGAACAATGGCAAAACGATTTACCTAAAGGTAAAAAGCACCAAATGTTAGTAAAGCAACTGAAAATGGCAAAGGCCCAACCTATTTCGCTGTGGTTAAAAGGCCTAGCGATTCCACTACCTAAATTACAAATAGAAAGGGTGAATGATATAGGTATGCTGTATGACTCTTCATGGGTTAACAGTATAAATTTGACTGAGTTGCAAAAGAAAAAATTAGCTAAATGGTTAGCGGAACCGGAAATTCAATCTATTTTACGTATCTTGTCAGATATGCAAGCTACTCAGCCATCAATAGCAAACGATTAATGGCTGAAGCAGCGAGGCTAATCTTGATTTTCGTAATTAAAGATAGGTAAACCAAGACGATAACGAATGGCTATTAGCCTTGCACTTAAGCCAACAACGAGTGTGATAATTACCACAATATCTTTAGGTAGAGGGGTTTGTAATAGTCCGATATAGATCCAAGCTGCGGCGAAAGAGACACCAGCATAGACCTCTTTTTGGAAAACTAAAGGGATTGTGTTGCACAGCATGTCTCTTAGCACGCCACCAAAAACACCTGTAATCACTGCTGCGATGGCAGCGATGATTGGGCTGTAGTTCATATCAAGGGCAATTTGGGCACCGAGTATAGAAAATACAATGAGCCCGATAGCATCTAATATGAGAAATAATCGGCGTAAATGTTTCATCATAGGGGCTATCCAAATCGTTACAATAGCAGCGCCTGCAACAGTCAGGATATACTCAGGGTGTTCCACCCAGCCTAAGGGGTAATGGCCAAGTAAAATATCACGGACGGAACCACCACCAATTGCCGTTGCAGACGCAATAATGATGACGCCAAAGACATCCATTTTTCGCCTGCCAGCTGCAAGTGCTCCAGTCATGGCTTCTGCGGTGATACCAATAATATAAAGTACACTTAATAACATGGTAGTTTTGTTCAAGACTAAGGTTATTGCTAAAGGGTAATATTACTTGTGAAACTTCTCGACTGAGATTTTCTAGTATTGACTAAACTAGATTAGTTAAAGTAATCCGATAGCGATATTAAATGATGTCAAAGGATAACAGATTGAATAATAAATTGCCCTATAAAGAAACACGTTTAACATACGATGAGCGAAGCCATCAACTAACGAACATTAATGTTTGGACTCCAGATAGCGAATGGTTAGCTTATGATATACGACCAAACGGTAGTTCTTTTACCGGTTTATCTATAGAAAAAATTCATGTAAAAACATTACAGACCGTTGAAATTTATCACGCAAGCCATGGGGCTCACGTTGGGGTGGTAACGGTAAGTCCTCAACCACCAATTCAATATGCTTTTATCCATGGTCCTGAGCATCCAGATGAACAGTGGCAATATGACTTTCACCATCGAAGAGGGGTGTATGTCAAAGAAGACCAATTAAACGTAGCTCATCCAATTGATGCAATGTGTATTACGCCTCCTTATATAGTAGGAGCATTACGCGGAGGCACTCATGTTCATGTTTTTAGTCCAGACGGAAAGTGGCTGAGCTTTACCTATAACGACCATGTAATGCATGAATTAGATGTGCGATTAGACCAACGAAATGTTGCAATTGCAGTACCTATTGGGCCTGTTAATATAAGCCCTCAAAAACATTTTCGAGAATATAATGGCGATTACTTTTGTTGTGTTGTGACGAGAACAACGCAACAACCTAAACCAAGCAGCGATGAAATTAGCCGTGCATATGAAGAGGGCTGGGTAGGTCGAAAAGGCTATCAAAAAGAGAATGGAAAGTGGCAGGAAAGAGCGCTGGTGTTTATTGGCGATACTCATTCTACAGATGGAGAAATTATTCCTGAGATATACATTGTCGATCTGCCTTCACAGCCGGAGGATTACATGGTTGCGGGGGAATTTCCTATCCAAGGAACAGAATCGAGTATGCCATCCCCTCCAAAAGGTATACAGCAAAGGCGCTTAACCTATACGCACAATAGAAAATTTCCTGGTTTAGCAAAACAACCACGACATTGGCTTAGAACTTCGCCAGATGGTAAATCGATCGCTTGTTTAATGAAGGATGATGACGGTAATGTTCAGTTATGGTTAGTTGATACGCTAACTGGAATACAAAGGCAAATAACGCATGGTTCTTCACCTGTTCAATCAGCTTTTAGCTGGGATAGTAAAGGTGAGCACATCTGCTTTATTCGTGACAATAGTGTCATGTATTGCCATGTCGTGACCGGAGCCATACAAAAATTAACGCAACGAACTGAGCTTGCCCCTGTTGTTGATGCAGTTGTATTTTCACCTAATAATGAGTTGATCGCATTTATGCGTGATATTGATGGATTTAGGCAAATTTATACAGTAGAAACCGGTTTAAATTGGTAAATGTAATAATTAGATTATTACAATTACGGGTACAAAAATTCTGGTTAACTTTTCTATTCGTAATTGTTTTTATTTGACTCTAATTGGTATTTAGAACACTTAATTGCTAATTATTCATATGTTGAGTACAAAGACACTTATAAATAAAATATTTAGTTAAAAATGGTCCTATCTAAATAAGATAATAATTGAAAATATATTATATAAATGATTAGTCAGATCTTAGATTAAAAATAATGTATTAGTAAATACATTTATTAAACAGTGAAATTTTAATTACAAACGTTTGATTTAACCCAAATTATTTTTAGTCTTTATCTTTCTTTTCAAGTTCTTCTATGCGTCTCTTTGGTGAATCAGCTTTATCATCATTACCCGATTTCGCGTAATCTAAAGGAATTAAAAGAGTATCCATAACAACAGAAAAAGGTAAATCAATAGCAAGTAAAGGCTTAACAACCCAGCCGGTTTCATCATCTTTAATCATTTTAATGCTATTTTTCGAACCAGGATAATAACCTTCTGAAGGGCCTGCATGAGTCATAATACTCGAGCAACCACTCAAAATAAGCGGTGCGATAAGGAAACATAATCGTATTGAAATTAAACTCGGCATAGACGTTGTTAACCTGTATTTAGCTTGTTATTCCTAATATTGACTTATAATAACGAAAAACAAGAAATTCACAATAATAGTATCATATTATTATTTTATTTAACCGTATGTATTTTTTTAGTTAATAGTTTACTTGTAGCTATTAACTAAAAATGTTTGTCTTCAGTATCTATTCGATGAATAATAAATAACGTTAAGAAATAAAGACATACTATTTTATATTTGTTATCAGTTTGAAAATTCTAAAAAAATAGATCATTTATTCCTTCTGAACTGTGCTCTATGGCACATATTACCCTTATACTATTTGGCATAATCGATTCAGTAGTATGTTTTATCACCTATTTGGGTGTGTTTAACGGGTAACTTGTCGTCAAAAGGATGCGGTCTATGAGTGAATTAGCTCTTACTGTAAGTTTGTTGGCGTTAGCCGCTGCTTTAGGGCTATGGATTGGTAATTGGAAGATCCGTAGTGTTGGGCTGGGGATTGGTGGTGTCCTATTTGGGGGGATCATCGTTGGGCATTTTGCTCAAAGTTACGGCTTACAACTGAATAAAGACATGCTGCATTTTATTCAAGAATTTGGCTTGATACTGTTTGTATACACGATTGGTATTCAGGTTGGACCTGGATTTTTCTCTTCTCTACGTGTTTCTGGTCTCAAACTAAATGGCTTCGCGTTGATGGTTGTTGTCTTAGGTGCGGTGGTAACAGCAATCATATATAAAGTCGCAAATATTCCATTGCCGATTATCTTAGGTATTTTTTCAGGGGCAGTAACGAATACGCCATCTTTAGGTGCTGGTCAGCAAATTTTAACTGACTTAGGCTCTGACCCTAATCTAATTGGCCAAATGGGAATGGGCTACGCCATGGCTTACCCTATGGGAATTTGTGGCATCTTACTGGTGATGTGGTTAGTACGCATCATCTTTAGAATTTCAGTAGAAAAAGAAGCTTCTGCATTTAATAATTCCTCTTTTCAACAGCGCGACTCTCTGCAGACTATGAATATTGCCATTCGTAACGCCAATCTTGATGGCTTAATGATGCAAGACATCCCACTACTTGGTAGCGAAGCGATTGTTTGTTCAAGATTAAAACGCGGAGATATGCTCGTTGTTCCCCAACCCACAACAGAAATACATTTAGGTGACTTATTGCACGTTGTTGGTTTAAAAGATGATTTAAATAAAGTTCGCTTAATATTAGGCGAAGAAGTTGATGCATCTCTGTCTACATCAAGCTCTATTTTACATTCCGTTCGTGTGGTTGTGACGAATGATGCTGTACTAAGTAAAAGGCTTAAGGACTTAAATTTAAAACAAAAATATGACGTTGTTGTGACACGATTAAACCGTACGGGTATTGATTTAGTTGCTAATAACAATTCAGTTTTACAATTTGGTGATATTTTAAATATCGTTGGTCGGCCTGAATCAATTGAAGCAGTCACCGCTTTATTAGGTAATGCAAAACAAAAACTACAGCAAGTTCAAATGTTACCTGTGTTCCTTGGAATCGGGCTAGGGGTTGTGCTGGGCTCAATACCCGTTTTTGTTCCTGGTTTCCCAGCAGCGTTGAAACTTGGACTAGCAGGAGGCCCACTAGTTGTTGCATTAATTCTTGGTCGTATAGGGACTATTGGGCGCTTATATTGGTTTATGCCTCCGAGTGCTAACCTTGCGTTAAGGGAGCTAGGGATTGTCATGTTCCTTGCAGTGGTAGGGCTCAATTCTGGTGGTGGCTTCATTGATACTTTAATTAAAGGTGATGGGTTGACGTGGATTGGCTATGGGTTATTGATTACGTTTGTACCGTTGTTTATTACAGGTGTAGTAGCTCGAATTTTTGGAAAAATGAACTATTTAAGTCTTTGTGGTGTGCTAGCGGGTTCCATGACAGACCCTCCCGCATTAGCATTCGCAAATAATATACATACGACCAGCGGCGCTCCGGCATTATCTTATGCAACGGTTTATCCATTAGCGATGTTTTTAAGAATTATTTCACCTCAATTGCTGGCTATTTTATTTTGGGCTGTTTAGTACCCATATGATGATCAACCAAAATTTTATTGAAATTTTAAAAATTATAATTTTTTCAATGTGATAAGTGAGTTTCGATAATTGGAGTATAAGCGAGTAATGAAAGGTATCACGATATATAGGGGCAAAAAGTGCTTTTGTTCAAGCAATAACCAAATAGAAAAGATGTTCTAATAGTTTTGAATGATATTCGTGTTGAAAAGTTAATTTGATTTCAATTACGGAGTTCTCGCTAATTTTTAGCCCTTTCTACATGAAAGGGCTTTTTTTTACCTAACTATTGTAATAACAGGGTTAAAACCCTTGTTATTTCATAATCTAACAGGTTACTTCTTGATAAGCTTTTTCAAGCTCTTCAGCTAATATTTTGATCCCCTGTTCGATTTTTTCTGGCTCAGGGACATAGTTCATACGCATACATTGATGCGCATGTGGCCAATCCTGTTCAATACCAGGGAAGAAGTAATGTCCGGGAACCATCAATACACCACGTTTTTTTAAGCGTTGGTATAATTCTAAGCAATTAATTGGTAGGTCTTTAAACCATAACCAGAGGAAAATGGCACCTTCTGGCTTATGAATTAAACACTTATCTTCTGGGATATAGCGGCGAATAATTTCGATGGCTTCTTCTACACGCTGCTTATAAAAAGGACCAATTACATTCTTAGATAACGAGATAAGGTCATCTTTTTTAAGCATTTCTAAGGCAAGCGCAGGGCCTATGCCACCTGGGGCAAGGCTGATGATACCATTCATGTTACTAACAGCTTCAATGATTTCTTCGTTAGCGATGATAATGCCGCATCGAGTTCCAGGTAAACCAAGTTTAGATAAACTCATACAAAGAATGACATTTTCGTTCCAAAATGGCGTAGCTTCGCTGAAGATAATGCCAGGGAAAGGAACACCATAAGCATTATCTATTAATAGTGGGATATTATGTTGTTTAGCTAGTTGGTCTAAATGCTCAACTTCTTCATCAGTAATGACATTACCGGTCGGGTTTGTTGGGCGAGACACACAAATCACACCAATATCATCAGTAACCTCTAATGTGTTGAAGTCTACTCGGTATTTAAATTGACCATTAGGTAAAAATTCAATTTGTGGCTTATTAGCAACGAATAAGCCATCATCAAGACCTGAGTCTGCATAACCGACATATTCAGGGGCAAGAGGAAATAGCACTTTACGGGTGATACCATCTTCAAAGCGACCGGCTAGCAAGTTAAATAGATAGAAAAAAGCACTTTGACTGCCGTTAGATAGGGCAATATTTTTCGCGCTAATATTCCAACCTAGTTTTGCTTTTAGCGTTGCTGCAAGCGCTTTCAACATGGCATCTTTACCTTGAGGACCATCATAATTACATAAAGTGTCCGTCAATTGGCCATTAGCACACATCTCAGCTAATAGATCTTGAAAATACTTATCCATTTCAGGGATATGAGCAGGATTTCCTCCACCTAACATAATGGAGCCAGGGGTTCTTATGCCTTCATTCAAGTCTTTCATTAATAATGAAATACCTGAGTTTTGAGCAAATTTATTACCAAATTTAGAAAATATCATCGCATTTATTCACATATATTTATTAGATTGTTAATGGAATTTAAAACATACTCCGCTGCATCTCAGAGTTCAACCACCCATTTCTATCTTTTTTTGGGGTAAAATATCAATAAAATTATATTTAACAGGCTAAAACACTGCAATGTTAATGCTTTGGTGGTTTATTTTTCTTTTTACTCGATGAGTTACATCGATAAAAACTAATTTATTTAAATTGGCAACAATTCACTAAATGGTCATTTATCATGCCAGTTGCCTGCATAAATGCATAACAAGTGATCGAACCGACAAATTTAAACCCACGTTTTTTGAGCGCCTTGGAAAGAAGCTTAGAAATTTCAGTTTCCGCGGGAACTTGCGATGGTTTTTCCCAACCATTGACAATGGGTTGACCATTTACAAATTGCCAAATAAAAATGGAAAAATCTTCACCATTTTCTTTCATGCTTAAGTAGGCTTTTGCATTCGCAATAATCGCATTGATTTTTAACCGGTTACGGATGATGCGAGTATCTTGCATAAGTTGCTCAATATCGTCTTCATCCATTAATGCAATTTTTTCAGGATCGAAATGATGAAATAAATCACGATATCCTTGGCGCTTTTTTAAAATAGTGTACCAAGATAGCCCGGCTTGTTGGCCTTCAAGGCAGATCATTTCAAAGAGTGTTAAGTTGTCATAAGTGGGTTTGCCCCATTCATGGTCGTGATAAGCGATATATTCAGGATCTTGATTGACCCAATGGCAGCGTGTCAGGGGAGTATCCATTTTTCATCCTTTTTACAGTCTCGATAACCTTGTTTCAAAAAACAAACTATTTATACTGTATAAATAACCAGCTTGAAAGGGGGGAAAGTATTTTTTTTTATTTTTAGAATAAATACAGACATATTCAATGCTGTATATCTTGCGGTCAAAGGGTATACTGGCGTACTTTCATTAAATTTTACGTATCGCGTGCGGATCTAACATGCAAAAGTTTGATACCAAAACCTTCCAAGGTCTTATCCTGACATTACAGGACTACTGGGCGCGTCAAGGCTGTACCATTGTTCAACCATTGGACATGGAAGTCGGCGCAGGAACCTCTCACCCAATGACGTGTTTGCGTGCATTAGGCCCTGAGCCTATTGCTGCGGCTTATGTTCAACCATCTCGCCGACCAACTGATGGTCGCTATGGCGAGAACCCAAACCGTCTACAACATTATTATCAGTTTCAGGTGATCATCAAACCATCACCAGACAACATCCAAGAATTATACCTGGGTTCTTTAAAAGAATTAGGTGTTGACCCAACAGTTCACGACATTCGTTTTGTTGAAGATAACTGGGAAAACCCAACATTGGGTGCTTGGGGATTAGGCTGGGAAGTGTGGCTTAACGGGATGGAAGTGACTCAGTTTACTTACTTCCAGCAGGTCGGTGGTCTTGAATGTAAACCCGTAACAGGTGAAATTACATACGGCCTAGAACGCTTAGCGATGTATATTCAAGGCGTAGACAGCGTGTATGACCTTGTCTGGTGTGATGGCCCATTGGGTAAAACCACTTATGGTGATATTTATCATCAAAACGAAGTAGAGCAGTCAACCTATAACTTCGAATACGCAAATGTTGATTTTCTTTTCAAATGTTTTGAAGAGTATGAAAAAGAAGCTCAACACTTGCTGGCTTTGGAAACACCACTTCCACTACCTGCATACGAACGTATCTTGAAAGCGGCTCACACTTTCAACCTACTAGATGCACGTAAAGCCATTTCTGTTACTGAACGCCAACGCTATATTTTACGTATTCGTACCCTAACTAAAGGGGTTGCAGAAGCGTATTATGCTTCTCGTGAAGCGCTTGGATTCCCTATGTGTCATAAGAACTAAGAGGCTGTCATGACTCAACAGACTTTCCTTGTGGAAATCGGCACCGAAGAGTTACCGCCGAAGGCTCTTCGTTCATTAGCTGAATCATTTGCTGCAAATTTTACGGCTGAACTTGATGGTGCAGATATTGCCCATGGTGCAGTAACGTGGTTTGCTGCCCCTCGTCGTTTAGCACTTAAAGTAGCTGATTTAGCGGCTTCACAGCCAGACCGTGAAGTTGAAAAACGCGGTCCTGCTATCTCTCAGGCATTTGGTCCGGATGGCCAACCAACTAAAGCTGCTGAAGGCTGGGCTCGTGGTTGTGGTATTACCGTTGACCAAGCTGAGCGTTTGACCACAGATAAAGGTGAATGGTTACTATACCGTGCCCAAATGAAAGGGCAGGCTGTCAGCGAATTATTGGTTGATATGACTAGCCGTGCGCTAGCAAAATTACCAATCCCTAAATTAATGCGCTGGGCAGATAAAGACACTCAATTCGTTCGCCCTGTTCATACAGTCACATTACTGTTAGGTAGTGATGTTATCGAGGGTGAAATTTTAGGTATTAAGAGCGGGCGCACAATTCGTGGCCACCGCTTTATGGGTGAAGCTGAATTTACTATTGATAACGCTGAACAATATCCAGCCATTTTACGTGAACGCGGTAAAGTCATGGCGGATTACGCAGAACGTAAAGCGGTTATTAAAGCGGATGCGGAAAAAGCGGCTCAGGCTCTTGGTGGCCAAGCTGACTTAACGGATAGCTTACTTGAAGAGGTGACTTCATTGGTTGAATGGCCGGTCGTTTTAATGGCTAAATTTGAAGAGAAATTCTTAGATGTTCCTTCCGAAGCGCTAGTTTACACCATGAAAGGGGACCAAAAATATTTCCCAGTTTATGATAAGGCTGGCAAGTTAATGCCTAACTTTATCTTTGTGGCAAATATTGAGTCTTCTGATCCTCAGCAAATCATTTCAGGTAACGAAAAAGTTGTACGTCCGCGTTTGGCTGATGCCGAATTTTTCTTTAAAACTGACCGTAAACAACGTTTGGAAGATAACTTACCACGTTTAGAAACTGTATTGTTCCAAAAACAATTAGGTACGCTGCGTGATAAAACAGATCGTTTAGAAGCGTTAGCAGGCTGGATTGCGAGTAAAATTGGTGCAGATGTCAACCATGCAACACGAGCTGGCTTATTAGCCAAATGTGACTTAATGACTAACATGGTGTTTGAGTTCACAGACACTCAAGGCGTTATGGGAATGCACTACGCACGCCATGACGGTGAGTCAGAAGACGTTGCATTAGCTTTAAAAGAGCAGTATCAGCCACGTTTTTCAGGAGATGCACTTCCATCGACAGATGTGTCAGCTGCATTAGCATTGGCTGAAAAAATGGATACGCTTGCTGGTATTTTTGGTATCGGCCAACATCCTAAAGGTGATAAAGATCCATTCGCTCTGCGCCGTGCTGCACTAGGCGTCCTACGCATTATCGTTGAAAAGGCTACCAGCTTGATCTCGTTGAAATGACAGAAGAAGCGGCTCGTTTATATGGCGATAAATTAACCAATGAAATGTAGTTAATGACGTTGTAGAGTTTATGCTTGGGTCGTTTCCGTTCTTGGTATCAAGAATTAGGCTATAGCATTGATACCATTCAAGCGGTATTAGCTCGTCATCCAACACAACCTGCTGACTTTGATGCACGAGTGAAAGCAGTTACTCACTTCCGTTCATTAGAAGAAGCACAGGCACTTGCAGCGGCAAATAAACGTGTTTCCAATATTCTGAGTAAATCAGAAGAAAAACTGGCTGACAACGTTTTAGCATCTGTTTTAAAAACGCCTGAAGAAGTCAAGTTAGCGACTCATGTTGTGGTGCTACAAGATAAGCTTGCACCAATGTTTGCAGAAAGAAATTATCAAGAGGCTTTAGTTGAATTAGCTTCTTTACGCGATATCGTGGATGAATTCTTTGCAAATGTTATGGTAATGGGATGAAGACCAAGCGGTGCGTATTAACCGCTTGACGCTATTAAGCCAGTTACGTGAGTTGTTCTTGAAAGTAGCAGATATTTCTTTGCTGCAATAGGCTTTAAATTAGGTTTTTAGCTTATTGTTAACGCTATTTTTATAAATGCTAACCTGTTTGATAAATAAGCACTAAAATACTCTAGTGCTTATTTTTTACTTAAAATAAGGTGATTGGCTTATAAACCTTACCGTTTTGGTGGTTTTATCAGCAAACGAACAGAATTGGCGAGAAATGGGTTGACGATCTTCGTTCTTGGCAGTATTATTCACACCGTTTTCGGCGAGTAGCGCAGCTTGGTAGCGCAACTGGTTTGGGACCAGTGGGTCGGAGGTTCGAATCCTCTCTCGCCGACCAAATTCTAAGACCCACCTCATTGAGGTGGGTTTTTTCGTTTTTATCTTCCTTTTTCTATCTATAATTTCAGACTAACTTGCCTTGCTCTCCATCGCCTATTTCTGTTGATATATAACCCGTTCTTAGTTGAGCTGATGAGTTATTTATTGTTCGCAGATAACCATATTATTCATTCATATTGTTATTCATTTTTATGTTGTTTCCAGTAAAAAAGCTTTTTCATTACAAGGACTCGTTAATGAAAGCCAACAACGTTTTATCAATATACCTTTATTTCTTTTTTTGGGCGTTCATGCCCAATAAAGCTTATAGCCATGCTATAACGCCTGTTACTGCCATTACTCAAACATTACCTACATGTATCATAATTAACCAAGTTTATTTAATCGATGCTCAGCAGCTAACTGAAATTTCATCTAGGCATATTGATGGATGGCGAAAAAAGCTAGAAGGTAAGTGTATTAGTGAGCAAGGTTTGCTCGACTATGCAGACTATATTAGGGCTGAGCTTATTAAAGCTGGCTACCTGACCTCTTATTTATATTATCCAGAGCAAACTTTTTCTGTTTGGTATCCTGCAAGCAAAAATAATAGTAGGAACCGTTTCTTCGGTGGTTTATCAAAATGAACCGAGAGAAGACAACTTACTGCCACATGTATTTCCTTTTAAGCTAGGGGAAGCGCTTAACTTTTGGCATCTTGAGCAAGGCTTATACAATTTACAAAACACTTCTTTGCTTCCCTTTCAAATTAAATTAATTCCAGATGAAACCAATGAAAACGGCACGCAAATATTGGTGATTGGTCAACACCGACGTGAATTTCAACGGATTCTATCTTTTGAGTCACGCTCAATTGCTCGGCAGGTAGGTAATACAGTTAGCCATACTTTTATGGCCGCTAATCCTTTGCTACGCAGTGATTTTTTATATTCGGAAGTCAGTCGTCAGCTAAGCGGTTCGGAAGACACTGAAATAACATCAGCAGCATTGTTCTATTCCCTTCCATATCATTATTGGCTTTTTTCTGTATCTGGTGGGTATCAGGAAAATAAATCCGTTCTTACCGGCTATGATATGGCTTTACCACTACAACAGTACCACTGGTTCCTCTTACTAAATGCAGAATACTTATTAAAGCGAACTGAACATTCGGTTACTTCAATAAGTATAGGGTCTCAAACCCAAAAAAGTGACACTTTTTTGTCTGATTTATACTTACAAACACAACAGCGCTATGCTAATTACATTATTGGTGAATTTTCTCATCAAACTAATTTTTTACAAGGCAATACCTTACTAAAATTAAAATATAAGCAAGGAACTGACTGGTTTGGTGCTAATGCACAGCAAATAACGGGATTGCGTAAGCCTCAAATTTTGAAAATATCACTTTCAACGTATAGAGAAGTGCTTCCTTTTCAATATCAAGGCCAATTTGAGGTGCAGCTGAGCCGTGACAAGTTAGATGTGTTACTAGACCAAGAATCATTAGTTGGAGCTGGTGGTATTAGCGGTTTTACTGGCGGACCGCAATATACTGATATGGGGGATAATAGCTTAAGGTTGGAAAATGAACTGTTATGGAATACTCCTTGGCAGCAAGTGGCTCTATATACTTCATTGGGTATAGGAGCAACGGCAAATGATAAAGCAACATTTTGGAAGGAAAACGTATTACTAGGTGGAAGGATAGGAGCAAAAGGCCAATTAGGGCGTTTGTCATATCACTTATTTGCGGAAATGCCTTTTTGGCAAGGAAACCAACCTGTTATGCATGATGTCAGTTCGGGCCTTCATGTTGCATATTATTATTAATAAAATCAGTAGATTGTATTGTTTTTCGCGTCATCTAAGTGGTGTTTTTTATACAAATTAGCTAATTGTAGTTTTTATCGTATGTATTAGAGCATTTTCTGTACGCCAATAAATAGGCTGAAATAATACGGCGAGTATTATTTTATTCTTTAAGTTATCAAATAGTTAAAATTATGTTTAGCGTAGGCAGTTGAATGTTTTTTATTTGCATAAAAAACAAACTAAATAGTTACATACTAAAATAATTCCCACATCGATTCTCTTTAGTGTTTTATTTCGTATCACACCAATAAAAGCACTATATTCGTTCAGTAATTCAGCACTTAATCACAAATATAAAAATAAATAACCTCGATATAAAACTCTATTCATTACTAATTATATGGTTATAACGCCTGCATCTTGTCCTCTACTGTGAAATTTTAAGCTAAATTGCAGTGTTAATTGTTTCTAATATGTTACAGGAATTGAAGGTGGGTCGTAAATGTGGCTATTGACGAAGCGAGTGACAGTTGATTAATTGCACAATGAATAACAAAAAATACAGATACTACATCTGTCGCTTTTAATGACGGATTTAGACATCAAGCAAAACAACATGAACACCATAGGAGCATACAGATGCGCTCTATTAAAAAGACAGGCCTACTGACAGTAGGGCTTACATTGGCAGCATTAGCGGTATCCGCATCAGTACAGGCAAAAACATTAGTTTATTGTTCAGAGGGCTCTCCTGAGGGCTTTAACCCACAGTTGTTCACATCAGGAACGACTTATGATGCAAGCTCTATTCCACTGTATAACCGTTTAGTTGAGTTCAAATTAGGGACAACTGAAATTGAACCCGGTTTGGCTGAAAGCTGGGAAGTGAGCGATGATGGTAAAGAATACACTTTCCATTTGCGCAAAGGTGTCAAATGGCACTCGAATAAAGAATTTAAACCAAGCCGTGATTTGAACGCAGACGATGTAATCTATACATTTATGCGTCAAAAAGATGCTAACCATCCATATCATAAAGTTTCAGGCGGCAGCTATGAATACTTTATGGGAATGGATATGGATAAAATCATCGATAAAGTAGAGAAAGTTGATGATAATACGGTGAAAATTACCTTAACTCGCCCTGAATCTCCATTCTTAGCTGATATGGCAATGGACTTCGCATCAATTCTTTCTGCTGAATATGCAGACCAGATGCTGAAAGCGGGCACGCCAGAAAAAGTAGACTTAAACCCAATTGGAACGGGTCCATTTGTTCTGCAACAGTATCAAAAAGACTCTCGTATTCTTTATAAAGCTAACGACCAATATTGGGGCACAAAACCTAAACTTGACCGCTTAGTCTTCTCTATCACACCAGATGCTTCCGTTCGTTATGCAAAATTGCAAAAAAAATGAATGCCAAGTCATGCCATATCCAAACCCGGCTGATTTAGAGCGCATGAAGCAAGATAAAGATATTACGTTAATGGAGCAACCAGGGCTGAACGTCGGTTATCTCTCTTATAACGTTGAGAAAAAACCACTGGATAATCAAAAGGTTCGCCAAGCACTGTCTATGGCGGTGAACAAAGATGCAATTATCGAAGCGGTTTATCAAGGTGCAGGCCAAAAAGCGAAAAACCTTATCCCACCAACAATGTGGGGCTATAACGATGCGGTGAACGATTACGAATATAATCCTGAAAAAGCAAAAGCATTATTAGCTGAAGCGGGATTCCCGAATGGCTTTGAAATTGACCTATGGGCGATGCCTGTTCAACGACCATATAACCCAAATGCCCGCCGTATGGCGGAAATGATCCAAGCGGACTGGGCAAAAGTTGGCGTTAAATCAAAGGTTGTCAGCTATGAGTGGGGTGAATACCTCAAGCGAGCGAAAGATGGCGAGCCACAAACGGTAATGATGGGTTGGACGGGTGACAATGGGGACCCTGATAACTTCTTTGCAACCTTATTTAGCTGTGCAGCGAAAGAACAAGGTTCTAACTACTCAAAATGGTGTAATCAAAGTTTCGAAAACTTGATCCAACCAGCACGTCAAACAGCAGATCACGACAAA
Source organism: Providencia rettgeri (assembly GCA_900455085.1). Lineage (NCBI taxonomy): Bacteria > Pseudomonadati > Pseudomonadota > Gammaproteobacteria > Enterobacterales > Morganellaceae > Providencia > Providencia rettgeri. The sequence continues at coordinate 283,842 of UGTZ01000001.1, forward strand.
CGAGTCGAGCTGTACAAACAAGCGCAAGTTGTGATGAATGAGCAGGCTCCAGCCCTCATTATCGCGCATTCCACAGTGTTTGAACCAGTACGTAAAGAAGTCAAAGGCTATGTGGTTGACCCACTAGGCAAACACCACTTCGAAAACGTCGATATTGAGAAGTAATCGTATCTAATCTGTCTATGCCCTTCGTTGCTGGTTTAGAACGGAGGGCGTTTTCTTCTCTAGAAGAAGCAGAGAAGTTGAGTTGTTTGTGAGCACCCGGAAAAGCGATTTTCTGAGTAGCCAAACGGACTAAGAGCCGTCAACGGCATTATTAAAGAGATTCAGGATATGTTGCAATTTATCCTCCGACGATTGGGGCTTGTGATCCCCACGTTTATCGGTATTACATTATTGACTTTTGCTTTTGTCCACATGATCCCGGGTGACCCGGTGATGATCATGGCTGGTGAAAGGGGGTTATCCCCTGAAAGGCATGCTTATTTAATGGCTGAACTAGGGCTTGATCAGCCACTGTGGAAACAATATCTCCATTATATCAATGGGATATTTCATGGTGATTTAGGAATCTCCCTAAAAAGTCGCATCGGGGTATGGGAAGAATTTTTACCTCGTTTTTTAGCGACAGTTGAACTGGCAACTTGCGCCATGATTTTTGCGATTTCTGTTGGGATCCCAGTTGGGGTGTTAGCCGCAGTAAAACGTGGGTCAATTTTTGACCACACTGCAATTGGCCTTTCTTTAACGGGTTACTCAATGCCTATCTTCTGGTGGGGGATCATGCTCATCATGTTAGTGTCGGTACAGTTAGACCTCACCCCGGTTGCAGGGCGAGTCAGTGACACCGTTTTTCTTGATGATTCTCAGCCTCTGACCGGTTTTATGTTAATTGATACCCTAATTTGGGGTGAAGATGGCGATTTTATTGATGCCGTAGAGCACTTAATATTGCCTTCCATTGTTTTGGGAACGATCCCATTAGCCGTCATTGTACGTATGACTCGCTCATCAATGCTAGAAGTGCTGGGAGAAGATTATATTCGTACTGCTCGTGCCAAAGGTCTTGGCCGCGCGCGCGTAATTTTAATTCATGCATTACGCAATGCATTATTGCCTGTGGTTACGGTAATTGGCTTGCAGGTTGGGGTGATGTTAGCAGGGGCTATTTTGACAGAAACTATTTTCTCATGGCCCGGATTAGGACGCTGGTTAATCGAAGGGCTACAGCGTCGAGACTACCCTGTTGTACAGGGGGGAGTTCTGCTGGTTGCGACATTGATTATCTTCGTAAACTTAGTGGTCGACGTGCTGTATGGCATTGTAAATCCACGTATTCGTCATAAAAAATAAGGAGCGCTAAATGTCTCAATCTACTGAGCCAACTGTTATCAGCGCCCCACAGCCGATGACACCATTACAAGAATTTTGGCACTATTTTAAACGTAATAAAGGGGCAGTTGTCGGGATGTTCTACATTATCCTGATGGTACTGATTGCGATTTTTGCGGGAGTATTAGCCCCACATGCCCCAGACGAACAATTCCGTGATTTCTTACTTGCTCCACCCGTTTGGGAAGATGGAGGAAGTTGGCAGTTTATTTTAGGGACTGATGATGTTGGGCGTGATTTACTGTCTCGTTTAATGTATGGCGCCCGCCTGTCACTGTTAGTTGGCTGTTTAGTGGTTGTTTTATCATTAATCATGGGGGTCACTATTGGTGTGATCGCTGGCTATTTTGGTGGTGTCGTTGACGCATTAATTATGCGAGTTGTCGATATCATGCTGGCATTACCAAGCTTATTATTAGCCTTGGTGCTGGTCGCCATTTTTGGTCCTTCTATTGTTAATGCCTCGATTGCTTTGACGTTTGTTGCATTACCTCACTATATTCGATTAACACGAGCAGCGGTTTTAGTGGAAGTAAACCGTGACTATGTGACGGCTTCTCGTGTAGCGGGTGCCGGGGCAGTACGCCAAATGTTCGTAAACATCTTGCCTAACTGCTTGGCTCCATTGATTGTGCAGGCCTCTTTAGGTTTTTCGAATGCCATTTTAGATATGGCTGCTTTGGGTTTCCTTGGAATGGGCGCACAGCCACCGACTCCTGAGTGGGGAACGATGCTGTCTGATGTGCTGCAATTTGCACAAAGCGCATGGTGGGTTGTGACTTTCCCTGGACTGGCAATTTTATTGACGGTGCTTGCGTTTAACCTGATGGGTGATGGGTTACGTGATGCATTTGATCCAAAACTCAAGCAGTGATGAGGTAACCAAATGGCATTGTTAAATGTAGAACAACTTTCGGTACATTTCGGAGACGAAAAAGCACCGTTTCGCGCCGTTGACCGCATCAGTTATAGCGTTGATAAAGGCCAAGTCGTTGGTATCGTTGGTGAATCGGGTTCAGGTAAATCCGTTAGCTCACTCGCGATTATGGGGTTAATTGATTACCCCGGGAAAGTGATGGCTGATTCTTTAAAATTTGATGGACGTGATTTACTGTCGATCCCCGAAAAAGAACGAAGACAGATTGTTGGTGCCGATGTGGCGATGATTTTCCAAGACCCGATGACCAGTTTAAACCCTTGTTTTACAGTAGGGTATCAGATCATGGAAGCATTGAAAGTTCACCAAGGAGGAAGCAAAAGTACACGTAAACAGCGGGCTATCGACCTCTTAGATATGGTAGGGATCCCTGACCCACAATCACGTTTAGATGTGTATCCCCACCAGTTGTCCGGTGGGATGAGCCAGCGTGTGATGATAGCAATGGCAATTGCATGTCGTCCTAAGTTATTGATTGCGGATGAACCGACAACAGCGTTAGATGTCACTATTCAAGCGCAAATTATTGAATTGCTGTTGGAATTACAGCAACAAGAAAATATGGCATTGGTACTTATCACTCATGACCTCGCTTTAGTGGCAGAAGCTGCACATCATATTATTGTGATGTATGCGGGACAGGTGGTTGAGTCAGCCAAAGCGAACGATATTTTTAAGCATCCTCGTCATCCTTATACACAAGCGCTACTACGTGCTTTGCCTGAATTTGCGACGAATAAATCACGTTTAGCCTCACTCCCGGGTGTAGTGCCCGGAAAATATGATAGGCCTGTGGGTTGTTTATTGAATCCACGTTGTCCGTATGCAACGGAGAAATGCCGTCAAGAAGAGCCAATGTTACAAACCGTTGGTGATCGCCAAGTCAAATGCCATATGCCGCTGGATGATATGGGGAGGCCAACATTATGAGTGACAAACAACATGCTCCATTGCTCAAAGCGGTGGATTTGAAAAAATATTACTCTGTCAAAAGAGGGGTTTTTGCTGCGGAAAAAACCTTGAAAGCATTGGATGGCGTTTCTTTTGAGCTAGAAAGAGGCAAAACGTTGGCAGTAGTTGGAGAATCGGGTTGTGGTAAATCGACATTAGGTCGTTTATTAACCATGATTGAGCAACCCTCTGAGGGTGAGTTGTATTACCAAGAGCAAAACTTGTTAGTAAAAGATAAGTCTGCAGAGAAACTGCGTCGTCAAAAAATCCAAATTGTGTTTCAAAACCCTTATGGCTCTTTGAACCCTCGTAAAAAGGTGGGGCAAATTTTGGAAGAGCCGTTATTGATTAATACTTCATTGTCGAAAGAGCAGCGCAAAGAAAAAGTATTATCTATGATGGCAAAAGTGGGTTTAAAAACAGAACACTATAGCCGGTATCCTCACATGTTTTCTGGTGGGCAGCGTCAGCGTATCGCGATAGCACGGGGTTTAATGCTTGACCCTGACATCGTGGTTGCTGATGAACCGGTTTCCGCGCTGGATGTTTCTGTTCGTGCTCAAGTATTAAACCTGATGATGGATTTACAGCAAGATTTAGGTTTGTCTTATGTCTTTATTTCACATGATTTATCGGTGGTAGAGCATATTGCTGATGAAGTCATGGTGATGTATTTAGGCCGCTGTGTGGAGAAAGGGACAAAAGAGCAGATTTTTAATAACCCTCTTCACCCTTATACCCAAGCGTTATTATCAGCGACACCAAGGTTAAACCCAGACGCTCGGCGCGAACGTATTAAGTTAACGGGAGAGTTACCAAGCCCTTTAAACCCACCACCGGGATGTGCATTTGCAGCGCGGTGCCGTAGAGCATTTGGCCAATGTACGCAATTCCAGCCAACATTGAAGGAATATGACCAGCAGTTGGTTGCATGTTTTGCGGTTGATGAAGATGAAAAACAGGCGATAACGGTGAGTTGATGTGTGAAACGGTAGAAAGGTTAACTTTCTGCCGTTTTTTTATTTCATCGTGCCTTTAAATGGCGTTAACATGCTGTTTGTCCTAAATACCCAATCTTTCTTTTTAAACTACTCTTTTGCGGATAAAATCAAGTATACTGGCAGACGTTTCCATTTTCTTTAAAAAGCTGCTTGATTAGAAAGGTTGTGGCCAAATGAATACCCGAGTCCAACGCTCACTAACATTAAAAAGTATGGTCGTATTCTTTATGATTACGTTGCTATCACTTGCGCTTTTTTTAGCTATTCAATTCAGTTACTTAGTTGAGCAACGTAAGCAAGATTATTTAGACCAACTCAGTAACGCTGTAGTACAAATTCAAAAACCATTAACAGATTCATTGTTAAGCTCTGACCTCAACGAAGTTAAACGGCTACTGATAAGTTTAAAGACATCAGGCATTATGGGAAATGCGATTATTACTGTTGATGGTACAACGGTAATGAATCTAAGCTTTGCAACGCCTAAGCCGATACCTAATTGGGTGACTCATTTTGTGGGCATCCCTGTCGAAATGACCGTGCCACTGTATGCATACGGGAATGTTGTGTTGCAGGCTAAGCCTCAAGGGTATTTGACATTACAAGTTGACCCGAACCGTGTTTATCGGTTTGCGCTCAACACCCTTGCTTTGATGACGACAACTTATTTGTTGTTGGTGCTCATTATTGCTATTGGAATGACGTGGTGTGTCAGTCGTATGATAATAAGGCCACTGCGTAAAATCTCAATTGAGTTACAGACAAATTCTGAAGTTAATCAAATTGCTGTGTCTGAATATCATCGTGACGATGAGCTAGGTTTGCTAGCAAAAGGGTATAATCGTCAAAGAAAACAGCAAAAATCAGACTAAGCCATGAACATGGACTCAGCTTTATGGTCTAATATCGTTATAGTGGTGACAATGAAAAATGGAATAAAGCCAAACTATATCGTTTAACCCGATAAGTTCGCGTTTTTCGTTAATTTATCTGTCGTTATTTGCGGTTAAATATAAAGATATAAAACACATAGGGGTTTACATGCAGGGCTTGAAAGTTCGGTATATCATTGGTGTTGTATTATTCTCAGTCGCGCATTTAGCCGGCGCTGAGCCTTTACAACCTGATCCAGCATGGCAGCAAGGGAAGCTAGAAAATGGCTTTAGCTGGCAATTATTACAAACACCACAACGTCCAAATGACCGTATCCAGCTCAGGTTAGCAATTAAAACAGGCTCATTAACAGAAAAAGCGAGCGAGAAAGGATACAGTTACCTTATACCTAAAATGGCGTTGTTTCATCAAACTGAAGCATTTCCAACAACAACATTGCAAGAATTCTGGCGCCAGGCCGCAGACCCTGATATGCCAATTCCACCCGCGGTTGTTTCCTATGACTACACTATTTATAGCTTAAGCTTACCAAATAATCGCCCTGACTTAATTAAGCAAGCCCTAAGCTGGCTAGCGACTTCTGTTGCAGGTGCTGAGTATACAGAAACGACATTGCATAACGGCTTGACGGCACAAAATGTCCCAGTTGCAACACTACCTTTAAATGCCAACGATCCTGTTTGGCGAGCGCGTTTAAAGGGTTCAACGATGATGGGGTATGACCCTGGCCAAAAACCGAATGGTACTGTCGCTCTTGATAGTGTGAACTCGTTTTATCAAAAATGGTACACACCGGATGTGATGACATTGTATGTTGCGGGCCATGTAGATTCTCGAATGTTATCTGATTCAATCTCACAAACGTTCTCTTCATTGGAAGGTAAGCGCTCTGAGCCTGTTTCTGTTGCGGTATTATCAGCAGTAAAACCGCAATCTATTGATATTTTGCAGGAACAACCTGCACAGGATACGCTTTCATTAATTTGGGACATTGATTGGCTACCCATTAAAGATTCAAACGTTTTACTGCGTTATTGGTCGAGTGACTTAGCGCGTGAGGCAGTTTATCGTTCTCTGCAAAAAGCGTTCAATCAGAAATTTAATCAAGGGGAAGTTGTTCCAGGGCTAGATTGCCGCGTGCAATATCAAAAAGCCAGTTGCACATTAACGGTGACGGCAGCGCCTGAAAAAATGGAAGCGGTGACAGATATCGTCGCGAGTGAACTTGCATCGATTAACCAAAATGGTATTGCTGCTGAGTTATTTGACGACATGCTCAAAGAAAAACAGGTGCAGTTATCGCAATTATTTGCTGCTTACGCGCGTACGAGTACCGATGTTTTGATTAGTCAACGTCTGATTTCCCAACAAAATGGGGTCGTTGACATCGCCCCTGAACAGTACCAGCGGTTAAGGCAAACTTTCTTGGCTTCACAAAGCCTTGAACAGGTAAATATGGAAGCCCGTCGGTTGTTATCTCAAGAAGCCGCTTTTGTATTAGCGCAGCCAAAAGATAAACAAATGATGGATGCAGAACAAATTCGCCAGAAATTTACCAAGGTGTTATGGCCGCAAATTGCCGCGCCAGCATCAACAGAAGTGGCTCCTGTTAAGCCTGTTGCAGAAAAGCCAGCCGCACAATAAGTGGGCAAAAATAGAAATATGAAAGATAGCTATTGAATGATTCAGTGGCTATCTTTTAATTTAATGTTGTTGGTTTAATAGCGATTCAATCACACAAATTAGCGTTTCTCGTGATTCTTTGTCATCAACAAACCCTGCTGCACTGGTTTTTGCTTCAGGTGCGTAATAGGCGACAGACCCCCAAAAACCCAAATGGGAATACAAGGTGATGCCATTGACAACATTCACCATAATGCCCAATCGATAGTGTTCTGCACCTTCGTGAGACCCCATACTTAGCATCGTCTCTAGTGTATTCGGTGATGAAAAAATATTCCCCTCAAACAGTGCTTCTAAAAATATCGCCATTTGTTTCGATGACATAACTAAGCCACCGCCACCATAGGCATCCATGGAGGCGTGAATATGAGTTCCATCCCATTTCCCTAAATATTGACGTGCTCTTGGGGCTGAGTCTTGGGATGGTTGTTCTAATGATTCCCAATAGGCACTTTCAAGACCAATAGTGTCGAAATGCAAAAGCTCTCTAACAGCTAGGCCAAGGGATTTACCCGTGACCCTCTCAATAATATCACCGAGCAAAATATATCCAGTATCTGAATAGATAAAGGATTCAGCAGGCGAAAATGTTGGAAACTGTTTACGCATGTACATTTCGATTTGTTCGGTTCGGCTCCAAACATAATTAGGTTGTTTAAGAACGGCTTTGAGGTAGTCACCATCTGCATGGTCTAGTAGACCACTACTGTGTTCTAGTAAATGGCGGATAGTGATAGCTTGAGTGTTATATTGGCTACTGAGTAGTGCATTATACTGCGGGTCAATATATTTAGGTATTGCATCATCAATACTGAGTTTTCCCATTTCAGTAAGGCGTAAAATGGCAGCGGCGGTAAATGTCTTTGTATTACTGGCAATTCGCAGCGGTGTATCAACAGTAAGAGGCATACCTTCAATATCCGCCCCTCTAGCACAGAAGGTATTCACGCTATTTTTGGTTTGATTATGGTAGTAAAGGACGACACCACAAGTTAAATTTTCGAGCTGTTGAATAGGGAGGGGCATAATAATCTCATTATTAAATGATTAAGATGAAGATGCATGCCATCTTAATCATATTTATACAATTCAATGTACGCTTTAAATGCGCTTAAAGAAACAAGTTGGCGACCATATGATGGCAAGTGTTTTTTCTTTTTATATAAATTTGGTGCTATGTTTATCTTCAATATAAGAACATAAAATGTACCCGGATATTGAAGTAAAGGAAAAAACATGAACAACTCGAATATATTTCTACAACGGTTAGGTTTGCGTTATCCCATCATACAAGCGCCGATGGCGGGTGTTTCTACTCCAACACTAGCCGCTGCGGTCTCAGAGGCTGGTGGGCTTGGCTCGCTAGGCTTAGGCGCAAATTCAGTGGAACAAGCTCGCCAATTGATTACTCAAACGCAAGCACTGACAAGTAAAGCATTCAATGTCAATTTATTCTGCCATTTACCGGCTAAACGTTATCCCGCTAATGAGCAGGGATGGATCCAGTATTTAGCACCTTATTTCGCCCAATTTAATGAGACTCCCCCCTACTTATCTCAATGAAATTTATCAAACTTTTTTAGATAACTCAGAAATGTTATCGATGTTACTCGAAACAAAACCTGCAGTAGTGAGTTTTCATTTTAATATTCCATCCACCGAGGTGATACAGCAATTCAAGCAACAGGGTATCTATACCATGGCGACGGCTACGAATTTGCACGAAGCACAACAAATTGAATTGGTTGGAATTGACGCCGTTGTTGCACAAGGTATTGAAGCGGGAGGGCATCGAGGCATGTTTGATTTGCAAGCTTTAGATGAAGAACTCACCACTTATGAATTAGTGACGTTAATCTCTCAACATATTGATTTACCAGTGATTGCAGCTGGTGGCATGATGGATGGGCAAGCTATTAATATGGCTTTAGAGTGCGGTGCTGCCGCCGCGCAATTAGGAACGGCATTTTTGCTTTGTCCTGAATCTGCTGCGAATGCAGGATACCGAGCTAAGATCAAGCAGCAAACTGGGGATCACACTCAACTAACTTCTGCAATTTCAGGGCGTCCAGCGAGAGGGATTATTAATCAATTTATTCAAGTAGGCAACGGCTACGAGACAAGTAAATTACCTGATTACCCATTAGTTTATGATATTGGTAAGCAACTTAATGCGGCGGCAATGAAGTCAGATAGCGATGAGTTTGCGGCATATTGGGCGGGGCAGAGTGTGGCGAAAGCTCGCGAGATGCCAGCGCCTTTATTGGTTAAAACGTTAGCAGAAGAAATGAAACGCTAGTTTTAAGCGTGGTAGGGCGGGTTACATCACCGCCCTCAATAAGCTGCTATTCAACCATTTCGTTATCCAATGAACCTTTTGGCTCATCAGTGGCTATCCAAGCTGCACAAAATAAAGTTAAACGTGCAAAGAAGTAGAAGAAGGCCATTAACCCAAGGACTGAACCGAATGCGGCTCCAGAAGGCGATGAAGCAAGGTTAGGTAAAATCCAAGTCATAATGGATTTAATGATTTCAAACCCAATGGCCGCCAGCAATGTTCCTTTAAATAGTGATCTGCGGCGATGTTGCATGCGCGGTAGGATCCAAAAAATCCATAAAAATAATAGGAAGTTGGCTGTAATGGATATGGTTAAACCAATCAGTGTCCAAGCAGGTTTTAGCCATTCTATACCGTCTAGCCCAAGCGTACTGACAATCGTCGCCTGTGCAGAGCCAGCAACAGAAGTCAGGGTAATTGTCACAATTAAGGCAATAAGTAGACCAATTAAAGCAAAGAAGTCGCGAATGTAGCGGAAAATAATATTTTCATGTTCATCTTCATTACGTTCCCATACAGAACGTGATTGCGCCAAAATAGCCAAGCGTAAGTTATTAACCCAATTAACTCCGGAGTATACGGCTAAAGCTAACCCGGTTAATCCAACTGTCGTACGTTGACGTATTGCCGTATCGATTGTTCTTTCTAATGTATTTGCGAGCGTAGGGTCAGTAATATTTGCAGAAATTCCACGAACTAATTTTTCAAGTAGTTCAGGATTGCTGGCTAATACAAAACCGGCAGCGGCGAATGAAAACATTAAAACAGGAATTAAAGAGAGAAAGGAGAAATAGGTAATTGCAGCCCCAAACTGGTTTCCCATTCGGTCGTTAAAACGTTGTGCAGTACGAATGATATGAGCAATAAAAGGAATCGCACAAATAAAGTTCACAACTCGCATTGAGAAGGTCAATGCTTTTTTACTGCCATCAATACTTTTATTCAGTGTCGCTTTCAGTTTATTGGTATCTTTTTGTTCTTCTTCCTGCGTATTCGACATTTAATCCCCTTTTCCCGCAACTAAAATTGTCTGACTTTTCGACCTATTTAATGCCTATAAATGAATGATATGCACAATACTATAGCTTAAATTGGCCAATAAATTCATCCCAATGACTGTGTTATGAGATAAATAGTCATTGGGATGTTTGTTTAAAGTTAAAGTAACTAATTAATTAATCAGAGGAAAAGGGGCGATAGGCTAAAGCGCATCTTTATAAACTTTCAGCTCAGCTTGGGCCTCTTTTAATTCAGCTTGTGCTTCTGCTAATTTTCTCTCGCGCTTTTCAATTTTGCTACGGTCATTGCCCTCTAGTTTTTCTTCTTGTAATTCAGCTTCGCGTTCTTGCACTTTTTCTGTTTTCTCTGCTACCTCTTTTTGGCTATCACGGTATAAAGATTCAGGCGTACAATAACGATTCACATTATCTAATGCTTCTTCTAAGCCTCTTACTCGATGCTGATTTCCATGTTGCTTAGCGTAATTGATTTGTTCTTCGATGCGTTGTTTTTTTATTTCGCAGCCGTTTTGTGTTTTTGCTGCCATTGCCGATGAGCTAGCAAAAAATAAAACACAAGCGCTGGTGGTGATAAGTAACTTATTCATAATTTACCTCTGTTTATTTTTAAATTTGTGTTTAGGATAGCGTTTTCTTTCATTCTGGTCATGTGAATTTTAGCATGACTATGGTTATGACATTTGTCGCTAAATTTAGCTATAATGAGGCGGAAGAATAAATCCGGTCTATTTTTTGTTCAAAAAGGCTATCTTTAAAGAACCTATTTAATAATAGTCATCTTAGTGGCTAATATTGAATTTCCTCAGGAAATAAACGTTACATGTTAAGTTATCGTCACAGCTTTCACGCAGGCAACCATGCCGATGTGCTAAAACACACGGTACAGAGCTTGATCATTGAATCTCTGAAAGAGAAAGAAAAACCATTTCTGTATATAGATACGCACTCAGGTGCGGGCCGTTATCAATTAACGGGGGAACATGCGGAAAAAACAGGTGAATATCTTGAAGGGATTGCGCGTATTTGGGAGCAACCGGATTTACCTGAGGAATTATTGCCGTATATGAATATTGTGCGCCAGCTGAATGATAATGGGCGTTTACGCTATTATCCAGGTTCACCATTATTGGCAAAATATTTATTACGTGAACACGATAAGCTGGTATTAACTGAATTACATTCGAGCGATTATCCATTATTACGTACGGAATTTTCACGGGATAACCGCGCGCAGGTTTTCAGAGAAGATGGTTATCAACAACTGAAATCTAAATTACCCCCACAGAGTCGACGCGGCTTTGCGCTAATGGACCCACCTTATGAGATGAAGACGGATTATGAAGCGGTCGTGAAAGGGGTGGTGGAAGGCTATAAACGCTTTGCAACAGGAACGTATGCAATTTGGTATCCTGTTGTATTGCGTCAACAAATTAAGCGTATGGTCAATCAATTAGAAGCAACAGGCATTCGAAAAATACTACAAATTGAATTGGCGGTACGTCCTGATAGCGATCAACGTGGAATGACGGCATCCGGTATGATTGTTATCAACCCACCTTGGAAACTTGAGCAGCAAATGAAGAATGTGCTGCCGTGGTTACACAAAACACTCGTCCCTGAAGGGACTGGACATACGTTAGTTGAGTGGATTGTTCCAGAGTAAACTGTATTTTTGATAGGTAATACCGATTAAATTAACAGGTGTTATCTATCGTAAAGCGCTATTTATGCCATGACAATCAATAGCATGATGCGAGAAAATGCATTCATAAATCATTTAATCAATGGGAATAACCAAATTATGAGCAAACATTACGACTATATCGCAATTGGTGGCGGAAGCGGTGGTATTGCGTCGATGAACCGTGCAGCAATGTATGGGCAAAAATGTGCCTTAATTGAGGCGAAAGCATTAGGTGGGACTTGTGTTAACGTGGGCTGCGTACCGAAAAAGGTGATGTGGCATGCAGCACAAATCTCAGAAGCTATTCGCAATTATGGTCCTGATTATGGTTTTGATGCGACAATTAATCGTTTTGATTGGAAAACACTTATTGATAGTCGTACTGCTTATATTGACCGCATTCACCAGTCTTATGACCGTGTCTTAGGTAATAATAAAGTTGATGTCATCAATGGTTTTGCACGGTTTATTGATGCGCACACTGTTGAAGTGAATGGTGAAACCTACACCGCAGACCATATTTTGATTGCAACTGGCGGGCGCCCAGTGATCCCTGCTATCCCAGGTGCAGAATATGGTATGACTTCTGACGGTTTCTTTGAACTTGAAGCATTACCAAAACGTGTTGCGGTTGTGGGTGCCGGTTATATTGCCGTTGAACTCGCCGGTGTATTAAATGGTTTAGGTGCAGAGGCGCATTTATTTGTGCGCAAACACGCCCCACTGCGCTCATTTGACCCGCTGATTGTCGAAACATTAGTGGAAGTCATGAATACCGAAGGCCCTAAACTGCATACGGAATCAATTCCAAAAGAAGTCGTGAAAAATGCAGATGGCTCACTAACATTAAAACTGGAAAATGGCCAAGAACAAACGGTCGATGCATTAATTTGGGCTATTGGTCGTGAACCAATGACAGATAACCTGAATATTGAAGCAACAGGCGTCGCACTGAATGAAAAAGGCTATATCAAGGTTGATAAATACCAGAACACCAATGTGCCGGGTGTTTATGCGGTTGGTGATAACACTGGCGCGGTTGAGTTAACTCCTGTAGCGGTTGCGGCTGGTCGTCGTTTATCTGAACGTTTATTTAATAATAAACCGGATGAACACTTAGATTACAGTAATATCCCAACAGTGGTGTTCTCACACCCACCAATTGGTACTGTCGGCTTAACTGAACCTGAAGCGATTGAAAAATATGGTGCTGATAAAGTGAAATGTTATAAATCATCTTTCACTGCAATGTATACCGCCGTCACTTCACACCGTCAACCTTGCCGTATGAAATTAGTTTGTGTTGGTGAAGATGAAAAAATCGTTGGCATCCATGGTATTGGTTTCGGAATGGATGAAATCCTACAAGGTTTTGCGGTTGCATTAAAAATGGGTGCAACCAAAAAAGATTTTGATAATACGGTGGCTATTCACCCAACAGCGGCAGAAGAATTTGTGACAATGCGTTAAGCATTGGTTATCTAAAATTAAAAGCTAAGTTCATCTGAACTTAGCTTTTTTTGTATTATTTTGCCAACAGCTCTGCAATCGCAGGAATGGCTGTTAAGCTATCAAGATATTTTTGCATTGCAGGAGTCGCTTCCATGATTTGGTATTTGACTAAAAACATGACAAACGCCCCGACATATACATCCACTGCGGTAAATTGCTCGCCACAAATAAATGGTTTTGCATTATTTAAACCGATTTCTAAGCAGGCCATTGTGCGTTCGACAGAACCAAAACCAGAAGATTTTTGCTGCTCTTCATCTAATTGAATACCTAAGTTATTGATAGTGAATGCGGATTCAATGGGCCCTGCAGTAAATAGGAACCAGCGATAATAATCTGCACGTTTAGGGTCATTCAATGCAGGCGCTAAGCCTTTTTCAATAAATTTATCGGCTAAATAGAGACAAATAGCCGCCGTTTCCGTCACAATCGCATCACCATCAACAAGTGCGGGAACTTTCGCCATCGGATTAATTGCAAGATATTCAGCCGTATGCATATCTGCACCATAACCTAATTCAATACGCTTGTAAGGAACATCTAAAATTTTTAATAGTAGGTCGACCGTGTTGCCACGTGACATTGAATTAGTAAAAAGAACCAGTTCGCTCATGGTGATTTCCTTATATGAAGTTGAGCACTTACTATAAGGGAGTTGAGTGTCAGAAATTGTCAGGAGAGACGCACAATACTTCTTTTTGCCAGCGTTCTAGCAGGTAGTTTTTTGGATAAGGGAGTTTGTCAGTAAGAGCACAATAAGATTGAATGCGGTCTAAACGAAAATGGCGATAACTTTTCCGTAATTCACACCAAGCAGCCAGTACTTGTGAATCTTTCATATAACCAATTGCAATTGGCCAAATGACTCGCTCACTAGGCTGGTTTTGTCCATCAAGATAAGTCATTTTGGCTTTGCATTCTTCTCGTAAACTTAAACGTAAGTCTTTAACGATGATGTCGTTAATTTCATAGAAATGTGTGGTAGGAGCAAATAAGGTATTTTGATTTAGAATTTTCTGTGAATGACCTGCTACTACGGCATTAATTTTACTTATCGCCCGTATTGCTGAGTTTTTTAGTTCGGTGTCTGCATTACTTTTTACCCAACGTAAACCTAATATTAAGGCTTCAAGTTCATTTTCATCGAAAGCTAAAGGCGGTAGTAATAGACCCGTTTTTAATTGGTAGCCAATACCGGCTTCCCCGACAATTTCAGCACCTTGGTCTCGTAGGGATTCAATATCTCGATAGATAGAACGCACGCTGACTTGCAGTTGTGATGAAAGTGCTTCAGCGGTAATAGGATAGCGATTCTCTTTAAGTATCTGCAATAACGTGAGTAGGCGCTGAGTGCGGGTCATGAAGTTGTCTGCTTAATGTTATGGAGTGAGAAAAATAGCAAAGATAATTTAGCTATAGTAAAAAAACAATGAGCTGAATGCTAATTAATATGTTAATTGGCGATAAAGGGAATGGAAAATTCCCTTTATCAATACCGATAAATACACAGTAATATTATTTAAAATGTTAAAACCGTTTTTAACCCCAAAACCCATGCATCTGATGTTTTCTGGACGCCGCCTGGTTGATGCCAATATTGCACACTTGGTTGGAGTTCCAGCCAATAAGCAGGTTTAAAGCGATAATAGAGTTCTGCATTTAATGCGTTTGAAGTAATAGGGTGATATAACGGGTCATTATAATCGGTGATCCCTAGCTGCTCATTTTGTATTTTTTGGTTTTTCGCAAAGTGGTCGCTGAGCTCAATATACGAGATACCGAGACCAATCCAGTCTTCAGGCCTTGCATCAAATGCCCCGCGGTAGCGAAGGGAACTTGAAACAACATAATTCATGAAATTACTGCGCTCATCATGATAACTGCCACTGACAGATAAACTTAAACCTCGATTTTCATCATCTTGATGGCGAGTTAATTGTTGGTTCATTCCACCATAGACAAACCATGTGTTGTTATAGCTTTTATCTTTATACAGATCATGCTGTTTGGCATTGGTATATAATAATCCTAAGTTATAAGCACCAGGCAACCCATTGACGAAAGTACGATTTTCAACTTCTAAGGGTAATAAAATACCTTTACTGCCTTTGGTTGACCAACTCCACGCATGGCTTCTATCCGTCGCTTGAGGATTCTGCTCCATAACTCCTGTTTTGATGGTAATCTCAGGGGTGATTTTATAGCTAACGGTCGTTCCCCAAGTATGAATATTCCAGTTGCTCCATGTCAGGGCGTTGGCTGATTTTCCACCACATTGGCTAAGTAGTTGAAAATCACAAGGGATAATTTGGTCAAACTCTTGTACTTTATTCATCATCCCAATACGCCAAGTTAGTCGACGGTCATCAAAACTGCGAGCAAAAGTAAGCCAACCTAACCGTGTTACGGAGCCGCCCCCATAGCTTTCTTGTGCAAGGTCGTTATTAGGTACTCGAGGGTCTTGCAGGCGCTTAACTGTTAGATTGTCTTCATGGTTACGATTGACAATATTTCCTTCGATACGAGCATCGGGAATACCTGTCCAACGTTCAAGATCTTGTGTGAATGTGAAAGCAAATTGGTCTATATAAGCAGTATGTTTATCATTATTATAACCGCCCCCTGCATTATAGGCGACTTGGCTCAAATAATTACTGTGAAATGAAAAACCGTGGTCGGATAATATAGGACGTATGCCCAACATATCACCGAATATTCCTTTAGGTGCGGGTTCAAAGCCTAAAACAG